>NZ_JASD01000005.1 GCF_000622385.1 Sulfitobacter noctilucicola | reverse complement strand
TGTAGCTGATGGTTGCTTCGCCGGTGAAGTCTTCGGCCGGGGTGAAGGTCACGGTGCCGTCGCCGTTGTCGACCAGGGTGCCCTGCTCTTCGGGAACGGTGGCTTCGACAACCGTCAGATCGTCGCCGTCCACATCCGTGTCGTTGGCCAGCAGATCAACCGTGATCGGTGTGTCTTCCGGTGTGACGTCCACATCATCAACCGCATCGGGTGCGTCGTTGACGGGGGTCACGGTCACGGTGACCGTGCCTTCCGTCTCCTCGCCCGAGGGATCGGTCACGGTGTAGGTGATCGTTGTCTCACCGTTGAAGTCCGGATCCGGCGTGAAGATCACCTCGCCTTCCGGCGTGAACGCCACCGTGCCATCAGGGCTCGTCGCCTCGATCAGCTCAAGCGGATCGCCATCGGGATCTGTGTCGTTGGCCAGCACGTTCAGCGGCTCGGACGGTGTGTCCTCATCCGTGGTCAAGGTATCGGGGTTCGCAACCGGCGCGTCGTTCTCTTCACCAACCGTGATCACGTGAACTGCGGAATCTTCGCCGCCGTTGCCATCGGAAATCGTGTAACTGACGGTCGCGTCGCCGTTAAAGTCAGGCGCTGGCGTGAAGGTATAGAGGCCATCGCTGCCATCAGTAACAGGCTCAAGCGTGCCTTCCTCTGCGGGAACGGACGCTGTTGTAACGGTCAGCGGGTCGCCTTCAACATCGGTGTCGTTCGCCAGCAGGTTGATCTCAACGCTGGTATCTTCGTCCGTCACGTCGGTGTCATCGACCGCATCAGGTGCGTCATTCACAGGGTTCACTGTGACGGTGACTGTTCCTGTGCTTTCGGTGCCGGATGGATCGGTAACGATATAGGTAATTGTCGTTTCGCCATTGAAGTTCTCGTCAGGCGTAAAGACGATCTCACCATCTGGGTCGAAGGAGACTTCGCCGTCCGGGCTGGTGGCTGATGTCAATGTCAGCGGATCACCATCGGGATCGCTGTCGTTGGCCAACACGTTCAGCGGCTCGGACGGTGTGTCCTCATCCGTGGTCAAGGTGTCGGGGTTCGCAACTGGCGCGTCATTCTCTTCGCCAACAGTGATCACGTGAACTGCGGAATCTTCGCCGCCGTTGCCATCGGAAATCGAGTAACTGACGGTCGCATCGCCGTTAAAGTCGGGAGCAGGCGTGAAGATATAGAGGCCATCGCTGCCATCGGTAACAGGCTCAAGCGTGCCTTCTTCTGCGGGAACGGACGCTGTTGTAACGGTCAGCGGGTCGCTTTCAACATCAGTGTCGTTCGCCAGCAGATTGATCTCAACGCTAGTGTCTTCGTCCGTCACGTCGGTGTCATCAACCGCATCAGGCGCGTCATTCACAGGGTTCACTGTGACATTCACGATGCCAGGAGATTCCAGACCGGAAGGATCTGTGACGAAGTATTCGATTGTTGTTGTGCCGTTGAAATTCTCGTTCGGCGTGAAGACGATCTCGCCATTCGGGTCGAAGGACACTTCGCCATCTGGGCTTGTGGCCGAGATCAGCGTCAGCTCGTCACCATCGGGATCGCTGTCGTTGGCCAGCACATTCAATGGCTCTGACGGCGTGTCTTCGTCGGTGGTCAGCGCGTCCGGTTCTGTGACCGGAGCATCCGCAACCGGTGTAACAGTGACGACTGCCTCACCGTCATCGGTATTTCCTTCGGGGTCGGACACAGTGTAGCTGATCGTTACTTCACCATTAAAATCCGGTGCGGGGGTGAACGTCACGGTACCGTCGCCGTTATCAACGACTTCACCTTGGTCTGCCGGAACAGACAAAGCAGAGATCGTCAGATCTTCGGCAGGCGTGTCTGGGTCTGTGTCATTACCGAGCAGGTCGATCACAACGGCGGTGTCTTCCTGGGTCTCTGCGACATCGTCGACCGCTACAGGAGAGACATCGGTGCTTTCGCCCACTGTCACTGTGTGAAGTGCGGAATCCTGCAAACCAGCAGCATCTTCAATGGTATAGCTGATTGTTGCATCACCCGAGAAACCGTCGGCAGGTGTGAAAGTCACGGTGCCGTCGCCATTATCGACCAGGATGCCCTGCTCGGCAGGAACAGTCGCTTCGATTACAGTGATGACATCGCCATTGGTCGCAATATCAACATCTGTATCGTTTGCCAGCAGGTCAACTGTGACAGCTGTTTCAAACTCTGTTGTATCGCTGTCATCAACCGCATCGGGTGCATCGTTGATCGGGTTCACAGTGACATTAACCGTGCCTGTGCTTTCGGCACCGGACGGGTCTGTCACAGTATAGGTGATCGTGGTCTCGCCGTTGAAGTCTTCCGTAGGCGTGAACACTATCTCTCCATCCGGATCGATCGAAACCTCTCCGTCAGGGCTCTCTGCCGATACAAGTGTCAGCGTGTCGCCATCGGGATCGCTGTCGTTCGCCAAAACGTTCAACGGCTCTGAAGGGGTGTCTTCGTCTGTGGTCAGCGTGTCGTCGCCGGTGACAGGTGGCTGGTTGTCGTCTACTTCAACAGTCACAAAGTGCTCGTCGCTATCGCGCAGACCGGCTTCGTCTTCGATAGTGTAGGCAATGGTTGCAACGCCCGTATAGCCGTCCGCAGGTGTGAATGTCGCGGTGCCGTCGCCGTTGTTGACGACTGTGCCCTGTGCTTCGGGGACGGAAACCGCCACGACAGTCAGGACGTCACCGTTGGTCGCAATGTCGGGGTCTGTGTCATTCGCCAGCAGATCGACCGTGATTGCAGTGTTGAAGTCTGTTGTGTCTGCATCCGCGACAGCGTCTGGCGCGTCGTTGATCGGGTTTACCTGAACAGTGACTTCGCCGACGTCTGTGTTGCCGTTCGGATCGCGCAGCGTGTAGGTAAAGACCGCCTCGCCATTGAAGTCCTGATCAGGCGTAAAGGTGACGGTGCCGTCGCCATTGTCCTCAACCGTGCCGTTCGGGCTTACGAACTCACCGATTGTGAGTTCTTCCAACGTGTTGTTAGGATCGTTGTCATTGCCGCGCAGATCGATGATGACGGAGGTGTCTTCATCCGTGATCGCGGAATCGTCTACAGCAGTCGGGGCTTCGTCTGCACCTTTGCCATCGTCAAAGACGAGGTTGTCGATTGCGCCCGAGCCTTCAAAGCGCACTTCCATACGCGCCGTGCCTGGAACGAACAACTGGACAGTTGTTTCACCACCATCACCCGTCGGGGCGACAAACTGGTTCTCAATGACTTCACCGTCCGCATTGTAGAAAATCATCCGCGTGCCTTCGCCGGATGTTTCTTCGATATCTTTGAATGTCAGTGATTTGATGCGCACGAGGTCTTCGAAATCGAAAAAGATGCTGCCGCCCGCGTCGTTGTCGTCGGGGTCACTGCTGTCACCGTCTTCGGAAATGATCAGCAGACCGTCTAGCGTATCGGACGCGAGATCAGTGTCATCACCGGTCGGGTTGTTGCTGTCAAAGATCATTGCCTGATCCGCACCATCGCCACGTGCAACAGCAGAAACCGTTACCCCGTCTGAAACGACATACTCATCATCGATTACGGTTCCCGCAACGAATGCGTTAAAGTCTATTGTACGGATCATTGGAAGTTCTCCTGAGCTGTGCTGCGCGCGGCGCGCAACGCGGCCGTTCTGGTAGTTGGTGCAAATTCGGTGTGTGGACGAGCAGATGAATCGGGCCCGAAGGCTCTGCTAGCTCTCAAATGTGGCAAAAATTGCTCACTCATCATCATCTACTCCTCACTCTCGCCCCACAGGCCTGTTGCAGGCAGAGCGACACACACAAAAACATCAACTTGAGGAGAGCACTGACAAGCAGCAGGTGAAATGACGCAAGCATCATAATCACCTAACGTATACGGTCGCGACGAACGCGGCGTACACACCTCTCCCGCATCCTTACGAATGCGCGAATTGTGTGGTCGCCCCCCGACCTACAGACAGTGCCCCCCAGTTGGGCAAGACCATAGATAGCTGCGCACAGAGGGGGAACAAAGGGGAAAATGTCGGGAATGTGTCCGTAATTGTGGCTGGATAAAGGCGGAAATGACGCGAACTTTTGAGAGTTTTACACGCTATCACGTTGTGGTCTTTTGGGTCGGATATACAAATAATCGCCCATTCCCCTTTAAAATAGGATTATTGACCATCGGGTTAAGAATTTGGATTTCGGCAATTCAACTATGACGGGTTCGGGGCGGAAAATGCGCCAGCACAATGAAAACGCTAAAGTGACCAAAAGGTTCTAGGCATAGGTGTAGCCGGGCTGTTCATGGTTTGGAACCAATAGTCAAAAATGGACTTTACTGATGCGTAGACACGCCAATAAGCGCCACATTTATTTCGAATCAAAAATAGTTTGAAGGTAAAAGCTCTGCTTGATCCACACTGTCTGAAGCAGAATTTAGTTATGTGCGCTGGTTCCAGAGAAACCAGTGGTACCCAAGGCCGGACTCGAACCGGCACGCCTCGCGGCGGGAGATTTTGAATCTCCTGCGTCTACCATTCCGCCACTTGGGCACATGCGGCGCACCTCTAGCCTGCCCTGCGACTGTCGGCAAGAGTATTTGTCGTATTTTATGCCCCTGCTCTTGACCCCGCGCAGGTGACGTGGTGTTGCCCTCTTGGAGAACCAGAAAGCAGTCCACCATGCTCCAGCGTTTATACAATTGGACCCTCAGTCTTGCCCAGCATCCGCATGCGCTCTGGGCGTTGGCGATCGTGTCCTTTGCCGAAAGCTCTTTTTTCCCGATCCCGCCCGACATTATCATGATCCCGATGATCATTGCCCGCCCCAACCGTGCCTTCGTCATTGCCGGTGTCGCTTTGGTGGCTTCGGTTCTAGGCGGTCTGGCGGGTTATGCCATCGGAGCCTTTGCATATGACGCCATCGGGGTGCCGATCCTGTCCGCTTTGGGCAAAGAACACGCAATGGAAGCCTTTGCAGAGCGGTTTAATGGCGTAGGTTTCTGGGCGGTACTTGCCGCAGGCGTGACGCCTTTCCCTTATAAGGTGATCACAATCATGTCCGGTTGGACAGCGATGCCACTCGGCACATTCCTTGTCACGTCAGTCATTGCGCGCGGGCTTCGCTTCTTCTTAGTGGCTGCCCTGCTGTGGAAATTTGGCGCGCCTATCCGCGATTTCATCGAAAAGCGACTGGGGCTGATGTTCATCCTTTTCGTCGTTCTGCTGCTGGCCGGCTTCTACGTGGTCAAACTGCTATGAGCCGCAACGTGCTGATTGCATTGGCGACGATTGGCTCCGCTGCGCTTTTGCTGGGTGCCTTCGGTTTCCAGCATCTGGGCGGTTTGCCACCCTGCAAGCTGTGCCTTTGGCAACGCTGGCCACATGCCGCTGCGATCCTCATCGGGGTGGTGGCTTTGCGCGTCTCTTATCGTGGGCTGGCCCTTCTAGGTGCTGCCGCTACGGCGACAACCGGTGTCATCGGCGTCTATCACGCAGGTGTCGAATGGGGCTGGTGGCCCGGTCCGACGTCTTGCAGTGGTGGCGGAACCGATCTCGGCAGCATGACCGGCGGTGATCTGCTGGCACTGGATACGCCCACTGGCGTTGTGATGTGTGACGAAATCGTCTGGCAACTTTTTGGTCTGTCGATGGCCGGTTGGAATGCCGTGATCGCCTTCGGTCTTACGGTAATCTGGATCATGGCAGCGCTGCGCGACTAAAGGCGTCTGACTAGCGGGCTTTGCTTGTTTTCAACAACAGGTTCGTCTCGCTTGATGTGATCCCGTCCAAACGCCTGATGCGTGTCAGCACATCATCGAACCGTTCCAGCGTCTCTGCACCGATCTCAACAATGATGTCCCACCGGCCGTTGGTCGAATGGACCGCGCGCACCTCCGGATAGCCGCTCAGCTGTCGGGTGATCCGGTCGGCACCGCGCCCTTCGATCCCGATCATCATCAGCCCCCGCACAGGATCGCGCATTACGTCCGCGCGGGTCAGCACGCTGAAGCCCGCAATCTCTCCGCTGTTTTGAAGCCGTTGCAAACGTGCCCGTACCGTCGTCCGCGAGGTTTTCAGCGTTGCTGCCAGTTCCGACAGTGGCATCCGGGCATCGTGGCGCAAAGCCGCTACGATGCGCATATCCAAATCGTCCATCATGGGTTCCGTTATGATCAATTATAAACCGATACGGCCAAAATAGCAGATTGTCGATGGTCAGCCTGCAACGCTATGCCCTTTCTCAACACATCAAGACCGGAGGATGAAGGGATGCCAGAGCGTCACTGTATACTAGTGGGTGCCCCGATGGATTGCGGCAAGAAGCGCAAAGGATGCCTGATGGGTCCTGACGCGTTCCGCACGGCGGGCCTTCCAGAAGCGCTGCGCGATTTGGGACACTCGGTCACCGATCAGGGGAATGTATCCCCTGCCCCTTTCACGCCAAAAGAGCACCCCAAGCTCGTTGCGTTGGAAGAGACAATCGGTTGGACAACGAGCCTTGCGGATGCGGCCGAGACAGCGCTGCGGGACGGCATGCCGATTTTCATGGGTGGCGATCACGCGCTTTCACTCGGCACGGTTCTGGGCGCAATGCGTCACGCCCAAAAGGTAGAGCGTCCGCTTTTTGTGCTGTGGCTGGATGCACATACCGACTTTCACACGCCAGATAGCACCGACAGTGGCAACCTGCATGGCACGCCTCTGGGATATGTGACCGGACGTCCCGGATTTGACGGATTTCCCACCATCGGCACACCGTTGCCACACGATAACCTTGCCATCATCGGTCTGCGGTCTGTCGACCGCGCAGAGCGCGAAGCATTGCAAGGCACAAATGTGACCTACGTGGATATGCGCCAGATTGACGAAACGGGCATTGCGCAACCGCTTTCTGAATTCCTTGAGCGTGTGGCGGCCGAAGATGGCATGCTGCATGTCTCGCTCGACGTGGATTTCCTTGACCCGGCTGTTGCACCTGCTGTCGGCACCACCGTGCCCGGCGGTGCCACCGTGCGTGAAGCCCATCTGGTGATGGAGATGCTGCACGACAGCGGCCTGATGACATCGCTTGATCTGGTAGAACTGAACCCGTTTCTGGACGAACGCGGGCGCACAGCATCGCTCATGGTGGACCTCGCCGCGTCGGCAATGGGCCGCCATATCTTTGATCGACCAACAAGGGCTTACTGACATGACCACACCTCAACCATCTCACAAGGCTTTGGTGCCTTTTGTCTCTGTTGATCACATGATGAAGCTGGTGCACCATATCGGGCTGGAACCGATGTTGCGCGGTATTGCCGACTATATCGAGGCAGATTTCAAACGCTGGCCTCTATTTGACAAGACCCCGCGCGTGGCGAGCCATTCGGACACAGGCGTGATCGAGTTGATGCCGACGTCGGACGGTGACGTTTATGGTTTCAAATATGTCAACGGGCATCCGTCCAACACCGCGGACGGTTTGCAGACAGTCACCGCTTTCGGTCTGCTGGCCGATGTGGCGTCCGGCTATCCCGTCTTGCTGAGCGAAATGACCTTGCTGACCGCTTTGCGTACGGCCGCAACCTCCGCGCTTGTGGCGCGCGTCCTTGCCCCGAAAGGGTCCAAAGTAATGGCGATGATCGGCAACGGCACACAGTCCGAATTCCAGACCCTCGGGATGAAGACCATCGTCGGGATCGAGGAAGTCCGTCTTTATGATATCGATGCAGCCGCGACTGCGAAATGTGCTGCGAACCTTGCGGGTCAAGGGCTGCGCGTGGTCAGTTGCACCACAGCCGAAGAAGCCATTGAGGGCGCGCAGATCATCACGACCTGTACGGCAGACAAACAATATGCCACCATCCTCACCGACAACATGGTCGGTGCCGGTGTGCACATCAACGCAATTGGGGGCGACTGCCCTGGCAAGACCGAACTGGCCCCAGCCATCCTTCACCGCTCCGACATTTTCGTAGAGTACCCCGAGCAAACCCGCATCGAAGGGGAAATCCAGCAGCTTCCAACGGATCATAGCGTCACAGAATTCTGGGAAGTTTTGACGGGCGCGGCTCAGGGCCGCACATCGCAGGCGCAAATTACGTTGTTCGACAGTGTCGGCTTTGCCATTGAAGACTTCTCTGCCCTGCGTTTTGTCCGAGACCAGATTGCGGATACCGCATTCTTTCATGCATTGGACCTGTTGGCTGATCCTGATGATCCGCGTGATCTGTTCGGCATGCTGGAACGAGCAACGCCAGCCTAGGGCTTCCGGTGTACTTTGTCGGTCACGTCATGACCGTAAAGCCAGTCAAAGGCACCGATCATACGACCCGGTGCCAAACGACTGGCAAGGCGCAGGCCCAGATGGGCCGCGCTGCGGACAGGTCCGGGCCGCAGATGATAGCGTTTTGCGTTGCCCTGCGCGGCGCGGATCACACGCGGGACGCGGGCCAGACGGCTGCTTTGATATCCTTCCAGCCCGCCCGCTCCGTTTCGCGTGACCGCGTCGGCCAGAACCCATGCATCTTCAAGCGCGAGGTTCGCGCCTTGCGCAAGAAATGGCAGCGTCGGGTGGGCAGCATCCCCCAGCAGCGCGATACCTTGATCGTGCCAGCGGGTGGCAACAGGGTGTAGGTGCAGGCCCCACAGGGTCACATCCTCTACCGCCGCAATCATCCGCGCCGCCGGCCCGCCAAAACCGGAAAATGCTGCTTTCAGATGTGCAGGATCATCGGCAAGGTTCCAGCCCTCCTGCGCCCAGTCATCCCGTTCTTCAACAGCGACCAGATTGACCAGACTGCCACCACGCAAAGGATAGCTGACCAGATGGCGGCCCGGTCCCATATGTACATGGGCTTGGGCCGGATGCTGCATGGAGTTTTCAATAACGGCCCGCCACGCCACCTGCCCCGAGAACGCCGCCTTGTCCGGTCCGTTCAGCACGGCGCGCGCCACCGAGTGGATACCATCCGCCGCAACGATCAGCTCGGCGCGGCGGGTGCTGCCATCTGCAAGCTGCACCTGTGGCGTAGGTCCGGGCCTCACGCTTGCGACCTGTGCGCCCATTTCGAAAGTCACGTTTGCGCGCTTGGCAGCACCTGCCAGCGCGTCCACAAGGTCTGCCCGATGGACAAAAAGATAGGATTGATCAGGCCGGTGCCGCTTCAGGTCCAGAACCGCGACAGTGGCGCCCGCGGCGTAGTCACGCAGAACAACTGCTTGTGCAGCGACGGCTTGCTTGCTGCGCAAGGCCGGGACTACACCAAGGTTGCGCAAGACGGCCAAACCGTTCGGGCTGACCTGCAGGCCGGCCCCCACTTCGCCCAATGCTGGGGCTTGTTCCAGAACGGTCACGGCGACCCCGCGTTGGGCCAAAGCCGCCGCAGCCGCCAGCCCGCCAATTCCGCCGCCCACAACAATGGCATTCGAGATCGTCATCACGGTCCTCCACAAGCAAACGCCGGAGCCAAGCCCCGGCGTCTAGCCTCTCATCCGACCCGTTTCCATACGGAGTGGTCGATCAATCGTCGCGATGTACTTTCTCGCGGCGCTCGTGTTTTTCCTGAGCTTCAAGGCTCATAGTCGCGATAGGACGTGCATCCAGACGCTTGAGCGAAATTGGATCACCCGTGACCGAGCAATAGCCGAATTCACCTTCTTCGATCCGCCGCAAAGCCGCGTCGATCTTGCCCACCAATTTGCGGGCCCGATCCCGTGTGCGCAGCTCAAGCGCGCGGTCGGTTTCTTCGGAAGCGCGGTCGTTCACATCAGGAATATTGCGCGTGCCGTTTTGCAGCTCTTCGATGGTGTCGCGGCTACCTTCGATCAGTTCCGCTTTCCAGTTCAACAACTTGCGACGGAAATATTCCGTCTGCTTGTCGTTCATGAATGGTTCGTCTTCCGCAGGTGAATAGTCGTCAGACAGAAAAACTTCCTGTTTCATCTTTTGTCCCTCAACGGTTTTTAGCCCTGGCATTCGAGACCTCTCTCCCCAGTCAGCTCCTGTGACGCCGCGTCTACCTTAGCATCCTCGAATTGTCACTACACAATCCCTTTGATTTTTGGTTAAAGGTCTGAAAGGCCCAACTGCGGGCGCAGGCGACAGAAGGTTGAAAAGCAATGAAATTCCAAGGCACCGCAGATTATGTTGCAACTGATGACCTGACAATTGCCGTCAATGCAGCCGTGACGCTGGAGCGTCCGTTGTTGGTTAAAGGCGAGCCGGGAACGGGTAAGACCGAACTTGCGAAACAGGTATCAAACGCGCTGGGTTTGCGGATGATCGAATGGAACATCAAATCAACCACACGCGCGCAACAGGGCCTTTATGAATACGATGCGGTAAGCCGCCTGCGCGACAGCCAGCTGGGTGAAGAGCGTGTGCATGACGTTGCCAACTACATCCGCAAGGGCAAGCTTTGGGAAGCTTTCGAAGCGGGTGAAAAGGTTGTTCTGCTGATTGACGAGATCGACAAGGCCGACATCGAATTTCCCAACGACCTGCTGCAAGAGCTCGATAAGATGGAATTCTTTGTTTACGAGACAGGCGAGACGATCAAAGCCGAGAACCGCCCTATCGTCATCATCACATCGAACAACGAAAAAGAGCTGCCGGATGCGTTCCTGCGCCGTTGTTTCTTTCACTACATCCGCTTCCCGGAAATGGAGACTTTGAAGAAAATCGTCGAAGTCCACCACCCCGGGATCAAGGAAGCCTTGCTGACGACAGCATTGACCCAGTTCTACGAGATCCGTGAGCAGCAAGGCCTGAAGAAAAAGCCCTCCACCTCCGAGGTTCTCGACTGGCTCAAGCTGCTGCTGGCCGAAGACATGGATGCGGCGGATCTGAAGAAGGACGGGGCCTCTGCCCTGCCCAAGCTGCATGGTGCGCTGTTGAAAAACGAGCAGGACGTCCACTTGTTTGAGCGGCTCGCTTTCATGGCGCGCGGCCAACAGCGATAAGAGCCGCACAATCAACCCCTACGTGACTGCAAAAATGCAGAACGCTTCTGTTTGTGGGCGCTTTGCAACTTATCCGAATGGCTTTAGGCACGGAAAAATCTGCTAAATCCCTCAAATTATGGCATTTTCGCGGGCACCGAAGAAATTCCCGTTAGAATTGAAACTGCACTGCCTTAATTTGCCTTATTTGCCCCAAATTTGCCTTAATTGATCCCTAGTAAGGTCCGGATGGACGGCGATAAGACCGGAAATCCAAAGCTCAAAAAGGGCAGGCAGGCAGTTATGAAGATGATTATCGCACCATGCGTGCGCGCTGAATGCGCGTTCACGGGGTGGAATGAACCAGTGCAGTTCTCTGCTGATCCCCTCCTCTGTGCGGCATTGCCAGTTCGGATGTGCCCATGAAAGCGCGCAGTGTCCTTCCGCTCGTTTTGCTGTTGAACGCCTGCGTTCCTGCCTCCCAGCACGGTGTTGCCACCCGCGCCAATTTCGCGGCAAGCTATACTGACGCCCAACTGCCCCCAATGAAAAGCTTTGCCACGAGCGCACCCAAGGCAACGATCCGCTCCAACAACGATCTGGCCCTCGATTTCATTGAACTTGCCTTCCAGATGGAAAGCGGTCGCCGCCTGCCGGTTCTGACGCGCTTTGAAAAGCCGATCACTGTGCGGGTAACAGGCAAGCCCACTGCGACACTTGGGCCGGACCTCAAACATCTTATTGCACGCCTGCGCAGCGAAGCAGGTATCGACATCAGCCTGACCACCGCGGGCACTGCCGACATCACCATTCAGGCCGTAACACGTTCGGAAATCCGTAAGGTACTGCCACAGGCCGCGTGCTTTGTTGCGCCCAACGTCTCGTCGATCGATGAATATCGCAAGGCACGTCGTAAGGCGCAAACAGACTGGAGCCTTTTGAAAAAGCGCGACCGTTTGATGATTGCGCTGCCAAATGATTCCAGTCCGCAAGAAACCCGCGACTGTCTTCATGAAGAACTGGCGCAGGCGCTTGGGCCGCTCAACGACCTTTACCGTTTGCCTGACAGTGTCTTTAACGACGACAATGTTCACACGGTTCTCACCGGTTTCGACATGCTTATCTTGCGGACCTATTATGACCCCGCGTTGCGCTCAGGCATGACGCGCGGCGAAGTGGCGGCCGCCCTGCCCGGTATTCTGGCACGCACCAATCCCGGCGGTGCGCGCAAGGCCGCACGATTTGCTACACGGACACCCCGCGCCTGGAGCAAGGCGATCCAGACAGCCCTTGGTCGGTCGGTCTCATTCTCCGGTCGCAACGCTGCGGCGAACGAAGCCATCCGCATCGCCACCGCGATGGGCTGGGAAGACCACCGCCGCGCCTTTGCCCATTACGCAATGGGCCGCGTGTTGCAGACCACCGATCCGATCACAGCTCACAAGCATTACCAGACTGCCGAAAAATACTATACTAACACTCCCGGCACATCCCTGCACCGCGCCTATGTGGCCACCCAATTATCGGCCTATGCGATCACACGCGGCGACGGTGCGACCGCCCTGCGGCTGATTGCCCCGCATATCCCTACCGCACGCCAAAGCGAGAACGCAGCATTGCTTTCGACCCTTCTTTTGCTGCGCTCAGAGGCACTTGAACTGGAAAACCGCCACGCCGAAGCGCGTAGCGTCAGACTGGACAGCATCGGCTGGGCGCGGTACGGCTTTGGTCCGGATTGGGCAGTGCGAGCCAAGCTGCGCGAGATTGCATCGCTCAACCCGCTAAAAGGATAAAAGCGGAGCGAAAGCGGCATATGATCTACACGGTTCTGGGCATCATCGGTGCAGTGATCGGCGGGCTTACTGCACGCAAACGTGGCGGCAACCGGATGGATATGGCACAATACGCTGCAAGCTACGCCATTGCCTTTGCGCTTTTGGGACTTGTTCTGACGGTCCTGTTGGACCGCTGGCTGTCAGCCGCGTGATCTGAGCAGATGTTCCTTCCCTTCTTCGACCAACTTCGCGCCCACAAGGTACCCGTCTCCATGCGCGAGTTTCTCGCCTTTCTGGACGGGATGGCCGCCGGCATCGCAACCTATGACGTCGAGGCGTTCTATTACCTTGCGCGCGTGGCGATGGTGAAAGACGAACGCAACATCGACAAGTTCGATCAGGCTTTTGCCGCAGCGTTCAAGGGGCTTGAGAACATCAGTTTTGACGATGTGCTGGAAGTCGTGGAAATACCCGGTGACTGGCTTGAGAAGATGGCTGAAAAGCACCTTTCGCCTGAAGAGAAAGCTGAGATCGAAGCGCTGGGTGGGTTTGACAAGCTGATGGAGACGCTGCGCGAGCGCCTCAAGGAACAGGAAAAACGCCATCAGGGCGGCAACAAGTGGATCGGCACCGCTGGTACATCGCCTTTCGGGGCCTATGGATACAACCCTGAAGGCGTGCGGATCGGTCAAAAAGAGTCCCGTCACCAGCGTGCTGCGAAAGTCTGGGATAAGCGTGAATTCAAGAACTTAGACGACACAGTTGAACTGGGGACGCGCAACATCAAGGTTGCTTTGAAACGTCTGCGCCGCTGGGCGCGTGACGGTGCCCAGGAAGAGCTGGATCTGGGCGGCACCATCCGCGCCACAGCCGAGCACGGTTATCTGGATGTGAAAACACGACCGGAGCGGCGCAATGCGGTCAAGGTTCTCTTGTTCCTCGACGTTGGCGGATCAATGGATCCGCATGTGAAGGTAGTGGAAGAACTGTTTTCGGCGGCCAAATCCGAATTCAAACATATGGAGCACTTCTATTTCCACAATTGCCTTTATGAGGGCGTGTGGAAAGACAACCGCCGCCGCTGGGACGAACAGATGTCGACCCATGAAATTCTGCGCACTTACGGGCCTGATTACAAATGCATTTTTGTAGGCGACGCTTCCATGTCGCCCTACGAGGTCGCTTATCCGGGCGGTGCGAATGAACACTGGAATCCCGAGGCAGGATCGGTCTGGTTGACACGTGCACGCGAGCAATGGACCAGCAGCCTTTGGATCAACCCGGTGCCAGAAAAGTATTGGCCCTATACCCAGTCGATTTCCATGATCCGCGAGATTTTCGGACCAGAGGCAATGGTCCCTATGACGCTTGAAGGGCTGACACGCGGGATCAAGGAACTGACCCGCTAAGAAACAGGTGACGGCGCGGATGCAATCATTCTAGGCTGGCATCATGTCAAACGCGCCTGTCAGCCACATCGACCCTGTTGCCTTCAACTCCGATCCCTATCCGGCGCTTGCGCAGATGCGGCGCGAAGCCCCGATCACCTTTGTACCAGAGTTGAACGCCACACTGCTGACGCATCGTGACGACATTCACCGTGAGGAAAAGAGAATAGAAGTCTTCTCGTCCCGCCAGCCGGATGGGCTCATGACCCAGTTGATGGGCGAAAACATGATGCGCAAGGATGGTGCCGCGCATATGTCCGAACGTCGGGCGCTTTTCCCTGCGCTCAGCCCGCGCACTGTCGCCGAACACTGGCAGCCGATGTTCGAGGCGGCGGCACGCGAAATCATCGAGAAATTGAAGCCAAAAGGCCAATGCGATCTGGTCACCGATTATGCGATGCCAGTGTCGGCAGCAGCTCTTATCGCGATTACTGGACTTGAGGGGATGGAACGCGCGGATATGGACCGTGTCAGCCAACACATGATCGACGGATGCGCCAATTACGCAGGTGATGGACCTACCGAAGCTCGGTGTCACGCCGCAACGGCACTGATAGACACGCATATCGACCGGATGCTTGACTGCGCCCCTGCCAAGAGCGCCCTTGCGGTTCAGCTTGACGCCGGTCTGCCGATGGACAGCGTTCGGGCGAACATCAAGCTCGTGATCTCCGGTGGCCAGAACGAACCGCGCGACGCGATTGCAGGTGTTGTATGGGCGCTTCTGAACCACCCTGCCCAGCTCGCTGCGATCCGTGCAGGCAGATACAGTTGGCAGGATGCCTTTGGCGAGTATGTGCGCTGGATCAGCCCGATCGGCATGTCGCCGCGTATCGTCGCAACCTCAGATACCGTGGGAGACGTCACGTTTAAGGCAGGCGACCGTGTATTTTTCATGTTTTCATCCGCTGGGCGGGACGAGGCGCATTTCGAGGCAGCAGATCAGTTCGACATCTCCCGCGACACCAGCCGGGCTATCCCTTTCGGCGCGGGGCCGCACTTTTGCGCCGGTGCGGCAGCGTCCCGCGCCTTGATTACACAGGTTGCTTTGCCCCTGCTGTTCAACGCCCTGCCCGATCTTCATCTGACAGGCGATGCACCTTTTGCGGGCTGGGCGTTTCGCGGACCGCTGTCGGTCCCTGTGGCGTGGTAGCGTCGCAGGCAGAATAGAGACCGCGGATGCTTGCTACCGACCACAGCACCCCCATATATCACTTATGATCCGTATTTTTCCCATCCTCCTTGCCGTTGGCTATGCCCTGGTGATGTACCGCTTTTCCGCCTGGCGCACGGCGCGTGAACTCGACGCCAAGTCGACGGAACTTGCTGACCCGGCGCTCAAAGCGGTGAGCGACAAACTGGCGGCAGCACTGGATCTGCCACGCATCCGCGTGAATATTTATGAAGTCGATCCCGTCAACGGGTTGGCTGCACCAGACGGGCGCATTTTCATCACGCGGGGCTTTTACCGGAAATTCACCCAAGGCGAGGTATCCGCGGAAGAAATTGCCAGCGTGATTGCGCATGAATTGGGTCACGTAGCACTTGGTCACTCGCGCCGCCGGATGATTGATTTCTCGGGTCAGAACGCAATCCGCACTATGTTGGCCATGGTACTGGGCCGGTTTATTCCCTTTGCCGGTGTCTGGATTGCCAACATGCTGACGACACTGCTTGCCGCAAGGTTGTCACGTGGCGACGAATACGAAGCGGATGCCTATGCCGCCGCTTTGCTTACTAAAGCGGGCATTGGTGTAGCTCCTCAGATCACGCTTTTCAAAAAACTCGACGCCTTGACGAAATCCGGCGGAGGAACTGCCCCTGCGTGGTTGTTGAGCCACCCAAAAACGGACGAGCGGATTACAGCGCTGCAAAAGCTCCAGCAGCGCTGGCAGAGCGATAGCTAGACAACCGTCCGAAGTGCCTTTGCCAGTCTTGGCAGGCGTGCTTTCTTCAGCAACGGGCGCATTTCCCAGTCTTCGCCCGACAGTCTGCGGGCGGTTTGCAACACATCAGCTGCGGCAGCTTCAATAGCGGCAGGATGGTCCATCCAAAGTGACACAAGGTGACTGTCAGGATCAATCCGCTCTACTCCTTCTTCAGCCAGCGTGCCGCGCGGAAAATCCTTTGTATTCAGCGTCATGATCGCATCAGCGCTCGCATCCACTGCCACAGCCAAAACGTGAATATCATTCTCGTCGGGCAACCAAAGGCGTTGGGCCACATGAGGCGCGGCGGGGCGCGATGCATCAGGCCATGCCGCGTGTAGCAGCGCAATTTCGCTGCGGGCCTGCATCTCACCGGTCGGGCCAATCTTGATCGCCGCGCGGGCCCACTCCTCAATAATGCGTTCGGACCAGATCGGCTCGAACAGGCCAGCGCGCGCAGCCCCCAGCACGATTTCGCGCATCACCGTCGGATAAAGGACGCAGGCATCAATCAGGATGCGCGAAACCATCAGAGGCGGAAGAACAGTGACTTCAGGTATCCGCTTTCAGCCAGTTGAGGCAGTTGCGGGTGATCCGGTCCGGCAAAGCCGGTGTGCAACAGGATCCCGCGTCGCCCTGCCCGCCCGATGCCACGGCTGGACGCCGTACGGAACTGTCCAAGATCCGCCGCATGAGAGCAGGAACACAAGCCAAGGATGCCGTTTTCCGCTACCAGAGGTGCTGCCAGCCGTGCAATACGCTCATACGCCCGCAATCCGGCTTCCAACGCGTTACGCGAAGGGGCAAAAGCAGGCGGATCGCAAATTACCACGTCGAACTGTGCGCCTTCGTTGCGCAAGGCGGCAAGCGTGTCAAAGGCATCGCCCTGACGCGTGGCAAAGCGGTCTGCCATATCCATCGCATCAGCACCTTGTGTCGCCAGCTCAAGCGCCGGAGCGGAGCCGTCCACTGCCAAGGCACTCTCCGCGCCTGCGGCAAGCGCTGCGAGTGAAAAGCCACCGACATGCGCGAAAACATCAAGCACGCGCGCGCCTTTAGACAGCCCCGCAGCAAATGCGTGATTTGGACGCTGGTCATAGAACAGACCGGTCTTTTGCCCTGCCATCAGGTCCGCCATGTAAATGGCGCCGTTCATTGGCACAGGAAGCGGTGCATCGGGTGCCTGACCTGCCAAGACGGATGAAATATCATCCAGCCCTTCCAGCGTACGGGTGCGCCCGCCTGCGTTCTTGAGCACATTGGTGACACCGGTGACGCTCTGAAGTGCGGCGCAAAGCGGCTCGATCATCACTTCGGCCCAAGCGGCATTGGGTTGCACCACGCAGGTATCGCCAAAACGGTCGATCACAACGCCCGGCAATCCGTCCGCTTCCGCATGGATCAGGCGGTAGAACGGCGCATCATAGGCACGGTTGCGCAAGTCCAGCGCACGGGCGATCCGCTTTTCAATCCATGTCTGATCGATGACTGCGTCCGCGTCCTGATCCAGCATACGTGCGATGATCTTGGACAGGGGATTTACGGCAACCACGCCCAAAGGCTGGCGCTCTGCGTCCTCCAGTCGTGCAATGGTGCCGGGTGCTAGGTTCTTGGTCCGGCGATCCACCACCAGTTCGTTGGTATAGACCCAAGGTGCGCCATGCCTGACGGCACGTGCATTGGCTTTGGGCATCATCCGGATGGTGGGCATCGCGGCGGAGTTTGCGGGCTCTGAAGGAGTAAGGGGCGCTGTCATAGCGCCCCTTTAGTCGTTTCGCGCCTCTTGGGAAAGCGCTGAATGTGGATAAGCGGCGCTTAGCCCGCGACGAAGCGGGAAAGTTCCTGCTGGATCACAAGTGCCAGATGATCCGTTACCCGGACTTTCTGTGTCTGGCCTTTGCGGTCCGCTTCCATGGCAGAACGGCCACCCAAAGCGGGCAAATCCGCCTCGATGAAACGCGTCGGCGCAAGTGCCGCGCCAGTTGACGCACGACGGACCGTCAGCTTGAACATGATGTTGTGCACGCCACCAACGGAATAGCGGGTCTTTTCCGTGACCGAATGGAACCGCACCAGTTCGACGTCAAGGATGACAGGGGTGCTACCATCCATTCCCACAGTGCCCCTTTTGAAGGCGGTCTCGAAGATTTCCGTGATCTGAGTGCGGCGGTTCCCCACCGGATCGCCACGCCAAACGATGTCAGCCGAAGGGTAATAGGTGTTTGCTTCGGACACCTTAAGCGCACCCGGGACATTGATGTTGATCGCTTTGACCGTCATGGGCAGCGGGGTCTGGGTCTCAAGCATCGCGGTTGGCTGGAACGGCGCTTTTGGCCTGAGGTCCTGTGCCGACGATGGCTGTGTCGCTTCGAAGGGCGCGTTGCGGGACGCGATATCGGGCATCGCGCCACAGGCCGCAACACTCACGCCCATCGTCAGGGCGGCAATCAGTTTTAATACTCTCATCTCTACCTCGCTTCAGGCGCATCGAGGCACCCGTCTTTTGATTTGCAGGTAGATTGACTAAAGATTGAGGCCAATTTGCGGCTTAATCAGCGGCATTTCGGGGGCAATGTGCGAAGGTCAGTAAAGCGGCAGGATCGAAGCAGAGCAGTGTCAGTTGCGCGGACGTGACCGCCACCCGCCCCGCCTGCGCGGGGCAGCCATACTGGTCAATCCCTCGCCCAGAACCTTTGTCATAGGATGATCAGGGTGCGGTCCCTTGTACTGCGCTAAAAGCGCCCGGATCGCAGTCGCGGTGTCACGCTCCATCGGCAGGCTCAGCGCCCAGTCCAGAAAGATGGTGCGGCATTCCTCTTTCGTGATGCCATCGATCCGGTAACTTTCAAAGACGAGCCCTTTCGGGTCATGAAGATCCCCTTTGATCATGTCGCATCCTCCTGCGGCAGTGCGCCCCTGATCACAGCTGCTGCATCGCTATAGGTCTGTTCCATCTGCGTCGCGAGGGCATCAAGCGTGTCGCAACCAAGCGAGCGGGCGAGAAACCCGGCCCCCGCCTGCCCCAGCGCATCGGTATCCAGAGGGCCAGCAGAAAGCAGGCGTGCGGCGCATTGTAGCTTCCAGCAGCTTTCATAACACTTGGTCAGGGTCTGCGCCGCCGCAGCATTCCACAGGGAGGCGGAAGTGCCTGCGTTGATGCCATCCGCAATCCGGTGCGCGCCCTTTGCGGTGATTAGCGCGGCTGCTTGCGAGGCAAGCTCAATATCCTGCAAGCGCCCTGCGCCGATCTTGGCGTCCCAGGGCCCGGCCGGCGCTTTGGCCTGCGCAATACGCACACGCATCTCTACGACGTCCTGCAATATCGCTGATCTCTCTCGCGGCAGGGCTACAATTTCGGCGCACAGCGCATCGACATCGGCACGGATTTCTTCGGGGCCAGCGATCACTTTGGCGCGGGTCAACGCAAGGTGTTCCCAGACCCATGCCTTTGTCTTCTGATAGCTGTCGAAACTTGCCAGGCTTGTGGCAACCGGTCCCTGATTGCCGGACGGGCGCAGGCGCATGTCTATCTCATAGAGTTTTCCCTGAGACATTGGTGCCGTCATGGCTGTGATCATCGCTTGTGTCAGCCGTGCATAATAGGTGCGCGACGGCAGCGACCGCGGACCATCCGAGGCTTCCTGATCAAGCGGATCGTAAATCACCAGCAAATCAAGGTCCGAGGTTGCTGTCAGACGTCCAGCGCCGAGCGAACCCATACCCAGAATGACCGCCCCACGTCCCGGCGGGGGACCGTATCGTCTCGCAAACTCTGCAGTCACAACAGGCCAGAGCGCGGACAGAACAGCACGCGCCAGATCGGCGTATTGCGCGCCAGCGTCCTGCGCATCCGTGAGCCCGCGCAGCAGATGAACCCCGATGCGGAAATGCCATTCACGCGCCCATCTGCGCGTCCCGTCCAACCGCCCCTCGTATGACGGCTCTGCCTCAAGCACCGCGCTCAGCGCGTCGGTCAATACCGCCTCGCCGGGCCAGTCGTCAAAGAAGTCGCCACCGATGACCGCATCAAGCACCGCCGCATTACGCGACAGATGCGCCGCAAGCGCAGGCGATGTTGTGACCACATCAATGAGCAGATCAGCCAGATGAGGATTGGCCCCCAACAGGGAGAAAAGCTGAACGCCCGCAGGCAGGCCCGCAAGAAAACCGTCAAAGGCCAACAATGCCTCATCCGGCTTGCCAGCCTGCGACAGTCGCGCCAGCAGATCGGGCTTCAGCCGCTCGAAAATCTCCGACGCCCGTTCAGAGCGGAAAGCAGGATAGCTCAGCCATTTCGAGAGAACCTGTTGATCAAAAGCGTGCTCTTGCACCTCAGGTTCCGGCCGCGAACGGGTGGCCGCAAAGAAACCTTCGGTCAGGTCGTGGACGTCTGACAACCGTTTGGTCAAATCCTTACGCAAGGCGTCTTCGTCCATGTCCATCATAGCGGCAAGGCGGGCAAAACCCTCATCGGATTTGGGCAGGTCGTGGGTCTGCGCATCGCGCACCATCTGCAATCGGTGCTCAACCGTCCGGTGAGCACGGTAATGATCGGTCAGCGTTGCGACCACATCCTCGGGCACCCAGCCTTTCTCTCCCAGCACCGCCAAGCTTTCGCAGGTGCCGCGCAGACGCAGATCAGCGTCACGCCCGCCGGCGATCAACTGCCGCGTCTGGGTAAAAAACTCGATCTCTCGAATACCGCCGCGTCCCAATTTCATGTTGTGACCAGGCAAAGTGATCGGCCCGCCAAGCCCTTTATGCTCACGGATGGCCAGGCGCATGTCATGCGCATCCTGAATTGCGGCAAAGTCCAGATGTCTGCGCCAGACAAACGGCCGCAGTGTTTTGATAAAGCGGTCGCCCGCTGCCACATCCCCCGCGCAGGCGCGTGCCTTGATATAGGCTGCACGCTCCCATGTGCGGCCAAGGCTCTCGTAGTACCGCTCAGCGGCCTCCATCGCCATACACACGGGCGTGACCGACGGATCGGGCCGAAGGCGCAGGTCTGTGCGAAACACATAGCCTTCGCCAGTCAGATCGCTCAGCGTGCCGCTCATGCTGCGGGTGGCTTTGACAAAAGCCATACGTGCGTCATGGAAATCGTCAGGTTCAAAGCGGGTTTCGTCAAACAGGCAGATGAGGTCGATATCCGAGGAATAGTTCAGCTCGAAGGCACCCATCTTGCCCATGGCAAGCACGCTCATACCGGCAGTATCCGGCAGATCATCCATGCTCATGCCTGGCACCTTGCCACGGCGCAGATGAGGAGCCAGTCCCGCCCTCAGAGCAGCGCCACAGGCAGCATCCGCGTATTCCGTCAGGGCTGTCGTCACCTGTTCCAACGACCATGCACCGCCCAGATCAGCCAGCGCGGTCATAAGCGCCACGCGCCGTTTGCCCTGCCGTAGACCGTCGTTCACCTGTTCCGGGCCAAGTTGACCTGCGCCGAGGATGACATCCCGCACAGCAGCAGCCGGATCATCTACTGCCTGCAGCAGCCAATCTGTCTCTTTTTCCAACAGGGCCATCAGATACGGCGCGGTCGATACCGCGTTGCAGATCAATGTGCGCACTTCGGGCGCGAGTGCGGGCAGCAAGGCCGCAGCTTCTGCCGCGCGGTCCGAATTGAACTGGCGTGGGACACGGGTAATGAGGGAGGCAAGGGTTGTTGTCATGCCATGATGTTTGCGCCAGTGTGGGCCCATGAGCAAGAGCCTGAAACGAGTACGTGCTGCCTTGGATGCCAGCGGCCATTCCGTCAACATTGTAGAAACAGCACTGGCGCGGACTGCACAGGACGCGGCAACGGCGTTGGGGTGCGCCGTTGACCAAATTGCCAAATCAATCGTCCTGCGCGGCGAACAAAGCGGTGAAGCCGTACTTTTCATCACCGCAGGCGGGCGGCAGGTCGATCTTGGAAAAGCAACAACGCTCGTGGCTGAACCCTTGGGCAAAGCGGATGCGGCTCTTATAAGGGCCCAGACAGGGTTCGCGATCGGTGGTGTCTCTCCTGTCGGGCACATCACGCCCTGTCGCGCATGGTTTGACAAAACACTTCTTCGATTTGAAGAAATATGGGCCGCTGCGGGGACACCACACCATGTGTTCGGCATGAAACCGGCTGAGATGTTGCAGCTTTCAGGCGCGCAACTTTCTGATTTCACTCAATAAACGAAATTAATGTAAAAACCTTTCACATTTACTCTTGTGAAACCCGAAGCAATGCCCATTTTGATTGATGTAAAGGGCATTCACATAAGACCCTTTCCCCACAGCGAGGCCGTCGTCAGGCCTGCACCACGAGAAAGGCTCGACAATGACAACGATGACAACAGACCAGACCTACGCCCCCCGCCCGAACTGGTTCGCCCGCACAGAGATGTGGCTGGATGACAAAGGCAAAGGCGCATGGATCGCCGCGATGGTCCTTGGTTTTATCTTCTTCTGGCCCGTCGGCCTCGCCCTTCTGGCATATATGATCTGGAGTAAACGCATGTTTTCTGGCAAATCCTGTACAAAACGCATGAACCGCACGGTCCTTTCAACCCGCAGCACCGGCAACTCGGCGTTCGACGCCTATAAGGCCGACACACTGCGCCGTCTGGAGGATGAACAGTCCAACTTCGAAGCATTCCTTGAGCGTCTGCGCGAAGCAAAAGACAAAGCTGAATTCGACCAATTCATGGACGACCGCGCCAAGCGCAACGAAACTGCCGCTGAAGCCTAAAGTCAGGCGACGCACAGATATCCATCTGCCTTCCGGCTACCCGTCGGAAGGCCCACTTTTTAGACAAGAGACCAAATATGACCCCCGATCCCGCAACCGACCCGCATTTCTATCAGGGCATCCCGTCCAAGCGCCTGTTGGCGTGGTGTCTGGATACTGTGTTGATTGTGGTGCTTTGTATTATGGTCCTGCCCTTCACAGTCTTCACCGGCCTGTTCTTCTTTCCCTTCCTGATGATGGTCGTGGGGTTCATCTACCGCTGCGCAACACTCGCAAGCGGGTCCGCCACATGGGGCATGCGGTTGATGTCGATGGAAATCCGTCAGGGGGATGACCGGCCCTTGTCCGGCGGCATGGCGATCCTGCACACGGTAGGTTACTCCGTTTCGCTGGCGATGCCGCTGTTTCAACTCATTTCTGTTGTCCTGATGCTGACGTCTGAACGCAAGCAGGGTTTGACGGATATGATCCTTGGCACAGTCGCAATGAACCGCCGCCTCTGACGGCTTTGGCCATGCCATCCCAGATTGATTGGATTTTATTAAAACATCCCTTGGCGGCATGGTGACCCAGCGCTACACTCTTTGTGACAGAGAACGGAAACCATGCGCCACACCCTTCCCCTAACACCACAATTCTACGTAACAGCGCCGCAGCCCTGCCCCTATCTTGAGGGCCGGCTTGAGCGGAAGTTGTTTACCGCGTTGCAGGGCGAGAACGCGAAGGATCTGAATGACAGCCTGTCTGCGCAGGGCTTTCGTCGTTCCCAGAATGTGCTCTACCGTCCATCCTGTGCCGATTGTGCGTCCTGTTTGTCAGCCCGTATCGACGTCTCCGCCTTCCGGCCCAGCCGCAGTCAGCGTCGTGTGATGAACCGGAACGAAAACGTGGAACGCAGGGCCACATCGCCTTGGGCCACAGAGGACCAGTACGACCTGTTTCGCCGCTACCTCGACAGCCGCCACGCTGACGGCGGTATGGCAGACATGGATGTGTTTGAATTTGCCGCGATGATCGAAGAAACGCCGATACGCAGTCGCGTTATGGAATATACCGACAAGACCACTCGCGAGCTTCTGGGCGTATGCCTGACGGATGTCTTGGGTGACGGTGTCAGTATGGTCTATTCTTTCTACACCCCTGACCGGCCGCGTGACGGGTTGGGCAATTACGTGATCCTTGATCATATCGAGATCGCCCGAGATGCGGGCCTGCCCTATGTCTATCTGGGCTATTGGGTGCCCGGCAGCCAAAAGATGGGATACAAGGCCAAGTTTTCAGGGCTGGAAGTCTACATCGGCGGCAAATGGCAGAAGATGCAGGATCCCGAGCAATTCGAGCCCGAGCAGCATCCCCTGAGTAATGATCCGATTGCCGAGCAGGTCGCGAACATCGCCCTGCCCGATATGGCCCGCGCGCGGCGCTAAGTGCGGCTTTCCACCTGACAATCGCAAAGTGAAGTGTAGGCTGCGTCTCGCAGCCAAATTAGCGTGCACAGTCACTGCTCCTTTCACGTCGACATATAAAAAAGGCTGCCCCTGAAGGCAGCCTTTTGTTCTTTGTTCATGTCCCGACTGGATCAGTTCGGGATCAGGTCCGGCACGATGGTCACAATCGCCGGGAAGAACCACAAAAGCGCCAGCCCTGCGACCTGAATGAGCACGAATGGTACGATGCCGCGGTAGATGTGCTGTGTCGTGACGCTCGCCGGTGCAACCCCGCGCAGATAGAAAAGCGCAAAGCCGAAGGGCGGTGTCAGGAAGGAGGTCTGCAGGTTCACGGCAATCATGATGGTCACCCACTTTGGATCAAACGTGCCGCCATAGATCACCGGCCCGACGATGGGCACCACGATGTAGATGATCTCAAGGAAGTCGAGCACGAAGCCCAGCACAAAGAGCACCAACATGACCAACAAGAAGACTGTCAGTTCGTTATCGAAGGATTTCAAAAACTGCTGGATATAGTGTTCACCACCAAAACTGATCACCACAAGGTTCAAGAGCTGTGAGCCGATCAGGATGGTAAAGACCATCGAGGTCACTTTGGCCGTTTCACGCACCACCGGTGTCAAGACGCCGGATGTGTAAAGGATCCAGCACGAGAACAGCAGACCGAAGACCGCATAGAGATACGCGCCGTATGCGACAAAGAAGGCAATCCAGCTTTCTGCACTGACGCCATCCTGATTGATCCGAAGATCAAAGTTCACGCCCACAAGGATGCAGATGATAATCGCCAGCGTCGACCAGATGATCACTCTGGGTGAGCGGTCCTCGTCTTTCAGTTTGCGGTAAGCTGCCAGCATGATGGCGCCACCTGCCCCCAACGCTGCCGCTGGTGTCGGGTTGGTGATACCGCCAAGGATCGAGCCAAGCACAGCAACGATCAGCATCAGCGGCGGGAAAACCACGCGGATCAGTTCGTTACCTGCACAAATTTTGGTCGCGTACACCACACCGTAGAGAAGCAAGGCAAAGGGGATCGCCATCAGCAATACTGTCGCCCCGGCAGAGGTGGTCGGCCCGAGCAGGAGAATATCGACCAGCACAGCCAGCACCGCACCCAAGGCACCGATCACAAGCGGCCGCGCATCCGAAGACGGAGAGACACCGCGCGCTGTTGTCAGGAAAAGCCCCAGGAGAACCAGAAGGATCGCGATGCCCGTTCCGATTGGCGCAGCAGCGTCGATCTTGGCGGCCTGCTTGGCGGCAAAATCGTCCTCGCTCAGCTTTTCGGACTGGGCCAGACCGCCTGCATCATCGATCACCTGTTGTTCGGCCAAGGCACGGTCCCATGCTTCCTGCCCGTGCAAATCAATCATAGACGCTTTGCATTCGTCCCCTACATTGGTGCGCAGGCTGGCGGCTTCACCGATGTCAGAGAAACTGGAAATCGTGGTCGACTGACTGCCGACAACACCCATGTTGCCAAGGAAAATGGTACCGACAACCAGCAGGATTGGCGCGCCAAGGAACCAGGTAAAGGCTTCGCCACGTGTGACCGGCTCTGAGTTGGTCGAGCCCATTTCAACAGGCGGGGCTTTTTCCGGGCGGAACAAGGCATAGCCCAGAGCGTAGAGCGCATAGAGAAGCGCCAGCATAATACCGGGCAACAATGCCGCCTGAAACAGGGTGCCGACCGAAACAACCGCAGGCTCTCCCAGCAGAGTCAAAGCATCCGTACATCCGGCAAGCTGCGCACGCGCTTCCTGCGCAGAGGAATAGAGATCACCCGCAAGCGTGCCGAGCAGAACGATCACGATTGAGGGCGGAATGATCTGCCCCAATGTGCCTGATGCCGCAATGACACCGGTGGCGAGCTCGGGTGAGTAGTTGTTGCGCAGCATTGTCGGCAGGGCGAGCAGACCCATGGTGACAACAGTTGCGCCCACGATCCCTGTGGATGCGGCAAGGAATGCCCCTACAACAACAACGGAAACGGCCAGACCACCGGGCAGCGGGCCGAATACCTTGGCCATACTGGTCAGCAGATCATTGGCAATCTTGGAGCGCTCAAGCGTAATGCCCATCAGGACGAACATGAGAACCGCCAGCAGCGTCTCGATCGACTGGCCTGCCAGAACACGTTCGTTCATGCGGTTCACGATAAAGGATACATTGCGGTCGAGCGCCACTTCCCAACCTGACGGGAATACAGGCTCCGCGATGCGCGGCAGGTCCGGATACCGGAAGAGCGATACCGTATCCTCCTTGACGCCGGAATTGACCAACGCGCGATAGGCGTCAGAAGAGGTGTCGATAGCCTGGTGGATCAGCAAACCAGCACTGTCCATTGCGGCAATGATACCGAATGAGATGATACCGGCCCCGCCAATGGCAAACGCCACGGGAAAGCCCGACAAAATGCCGCCGAAAAGGCAGACGAACACAATAATCAGGCCGACTTCGACCCCGTCCAATCCAAAAAACATCAGTGTGTCCCCTCGTAGGCTTCTTCCCCTTCGCCAAGCGTATCCCTGTCGAGGTATCTATCGGCGGCTTCTTCGCCTTCCATCAATTCGCACCAGCTGCGGTAGAAGATGGCAATCGCCTGCAGGATCACCATGACGCAGAACAGGCACAGCAACACCTTGAAGATGAAGTATCCGTTGAACCCGTTTGGTGAGAAACCGATGGTTTCTACGTTCCATTTCAGCACCCGCGCCTTGCGCAACAACAGCTCAAGACTGTCGGAGGCGGAGGGGTTCGGCGTGACAAGGTGACGCCACATGAAGAACCAGCCGTAAAGCCATGTAACGACAGCGAAAGGGATCATGAAGAACAGAGCGCCAAACATATCGACGATCTTCTTGGTGCGGAATTTCGCGCCCGCATAGAACAAGTCAACCCGCACGTGGCCGCCTTGGATAAATGTATAGCTTACGCAAAGACAGACCACCAACGCATTGAAAAGCTTCAATTCTTCGGCAAACCATGAAATGTCGAACTGCAGCGGAATACCGAAGCCGACAGAGATGTCTGGCCGTGTGAAGATCCGCTGCATGAAAACGATGATGATCTGCTGGATCACCATGATCAATCCTGCCCAGGCAAACAGACGCCCCACACCGTTCCCGAACCACTCCAGCCCCCGCACGACGGCCCACATGATACTGCGGCGGAACATCCCGAGGACAGTCAAAGCGATAAGTGCAAGCGCACAGACAAAGAAGAACTCAACCGATGCGCCATAATAGATAAACCGCATCATTGCCTGGGGATCGGTCCAATTCAGCCAAAGCATCGGCTGAAACAGGGCCGCAAAAAAGTTGTAAAAGGCTTCCAGAAAATTACCCAGAATAAACTGGATCATTCCGCTATCTTGGAATTTATCAAGACAGCTGAGTTTCTCGCCCTCAGCTGCACGGAAAAATCCCGAACATACCACGTCATCTGCCATTGATGTCCCCTCCCCGGATTGCACGCAGGGTTGTCCCTGTCTCGTGCTTGTCAGGTGATGTGTCACCTGTCGTTGATGTGCATCAAGGGCCGCAGTATCGAACTACGGCCCCCAAGCATATTAGATCAAGCGATTAGCCTGCGTTACGTACGCGCTCACGCTGTTCTACGTAGAAGGCGTCGGACTTGGACAGCCATTCCGCGGAAGACGTCAGAGACGCTTCAAAGCTCTCACGTGTTTTCGCAAACAGCTCGTCGCCCATGTTTTCGTCCATGACTTCGGAAGAGGCTTTACCGAATGCATCCCAGACATCGTCAGAGAACTGCATGGTTTTCACACCCTGCTGCTGCAGGCGCGCCAGTGCGGCACCGTTGTTTGCCAGCGTTTCAGCCAGCTGCAGGTGTGTTGTCGCCATTGTTGCGTATGTGATGATCTTCTGGTGCGCTGGTGACAGCTCGTTAAAGACGTCGAGGTTGACAGCCGCTGACAGACCGGAGCCTGGCTCGTGGAAGCCCGCAGTGTAGTACACTTTCGCAACTTCCTGGAAACCGGCGCGTTCGTCCGCGAACGGGCCAACCCACTCAAGACCGTCCAGAGCACCGGAAGAAAGCGCCTGATACAGCTCACCACCCGGGATGTTCTGAACAGATGCGCCCAGTTTACCCAGAACCTTGCCGCCAAGGCCCGGCATGCGGAACTTCAGACCGTTGAAGTCGGCAGCGGAGTTGATTTCTTTACGGAACCAGCCACCGGACTGTGAACCGGAGTTACCCGCCTGGAAGGACTTCAGGTTGAAGATCTCGCCCAGTTCGTTGTGCAGGTCGTGGCCGCCACCGTGGTAGTACCAGTTTGTCAGCTCTTGCGCTGTACCGCCGAATGGAACGGCTGTGTAATACGCATATGCAGGGTGCTGACCGATGAAATAGTAATCAGCAGAGTGGTACATATCGGCCTGACCGGATGATACCGCGTCAAACACTTCAAAAGCGCCAACCAGTTCGCCGGGGGCTTTCTTGTCGATGGTCAGCGTGCCGTCAGACATCTCGTTGACCATTGTGTTCAGATAGGATGCCGCATCGTCCAGCACGGCAAATCCGCGCGGCCATGATGTGACCATAGTCAGTGTACGCTTGCCCTGCGCATAAGCAGGTGCCGCGAGTGTTGTTGCTGCAGCGGCTGAACCACCAAGCGCAGATGTCTTCAGAAATGAACGACGATCCATAAGGTTACTCCTCCCGAGTAGGATGCCCACATGCCGTTCTGTCACGGCTGCAGGTCGTTTCAAGTGTGCGTACATTAGCGACGGCGACAGAAAGGGAAATACCTAGTACTACGTAGAAGCGCCGCAGAAGCGGGCGATCTTGTTGTTTTTCTGCGGAATTTGAGCGCTGTGATGCCTCAGGGTGCACTCTGTTAACGCTCACACGCCGCCCTGCCCTTTGCATTGCGCAGGAAACATCGTATCGAATCATCCATGCGCCGCTTGCTGCCTTCCTTTGTCTTTACCTATGCGCAAAAGCTAACGCTGCTCGCCGCGATCCCGCTTACCCTGGCCGTGGCCGCCATTGCGACGCTCGTGGCGCTTCAGGCCCGCGCCCTGGCAGAGCGCGAGATCAGCACGCTGGAAACACAATTGATCGAGGCCAAGAAAGCGGAGCTTCGCAATTATGTGACGCAGGCGCGCAATGGGTTCTATTTCATCTACGGCAATGCCGCCCCCGACGATGAAGAAGCCAAAGAGCGTGTCGCACAGATCTTATCCGCGATGATCTATGGCGATGAAGGACAGTTCTTTGTCTACGATTACGATGGCACGCAGTTGGTCAGCCCGCGCCAGACCGAGCGGATCAATCAGAATTGGGCCGGATTGACCGACAGTGCCGGCACGCCTGTGGTCGACACGCTTATCCGCATCGCGCGTGATGGCGCGGGATATCACAGCTATCTTTGGCCCAAGCCGTCCACAGGCGAGGAAGCGCGGATGATTACGTATGTGACATCATTTCCCTCCTGGCAGTGGGCCGTGGGAACAGGTGTGTTTATCGACGATGTACTAGCGTCGGTAGCAACAGCACGCGCTGACGTCGAACAGCGGGTACAGCGGACTTTTGTCTACATCGGGGCGATTACGCTCACTGCTTTGCTGGTCGTCTTCGGCACTGGCATGGGCGTGAACCTGCGGGAAAGACGCCTCGCGGATGCCAAACTGAAGAAGCTGACCGAACGGGTGTTTGACGCGCAGGAAGAAGAACGCGGACGAGTAGCGCGGGAATTGCACGACGGGATCAGCCAGATCTTGGTTGGTGTACGTTATGCGCTCGACAATGCGCGGCGCAGGTTGGAACGCGGCGACGAACGTGCAGCAGAACCGCTGGCGAAGGGTATCGACAGCCTTGGTGACGCGATCATCGAAGTCCGCCGCATCAGCCGCGACTTGCGACCGGGTGTTTTGGACGACCTTGGTCTTGGTCCCGCAATCAAGACGTTGGCCGATGACTTTCAGGCCCGCACCGGCATTATCTGCGTTTTTGAAACGGTCGTTTTTCGCAACCGGCTTGATGAAGAAGCAAAGATCGCTCTCTACCGGATCGCTCAGGAAGCACTGACCAACGTTGAGCGCCATGCAGGCGCCGACCGTATCGAGATTGCCCTGCGCGGACACCGGCGCGGCGCGACCTTACTGATCCGTGACAACGGGCGCGGCATCGGCGCGGGACGCTCTGCGGCCACATCGGGGCTTGGCCTGCGCAATATGCAGGAACGGATGGAGCAACTGGGCGGCAGGCTGGTCATTTCGACCAACAAAACCGGAATAAAACACAAGCATCAGGGCACCACTATTGAAGCCACGGTGCCGTTGAGCCATATGCTGCCGCCAGAAGACACAGAACATCCCAAGGTTGCGGCCCAATGACTTCTCTCGTGCGCGTATTGATTGTCGACGATCACCCCATGGTGGCCGAGGGCATCCAGTCTATCCTCGAAAGCTATGACGATATTGATGTGATCGGCACGCTCAGCACCGGCCGCGAAGTGATCGACCAGCTGGATAAACTGAACCCCGATGTCATTCTGATGGATTTGAACATGCCTGATATCGGCGGGCTAAGCGCCACCGAGATCGTGCTGGAACGTCGCCCCGGAACACGGGTGGTCATCCTTACCATGCACGACAACCCCGAATACATCGCCTCTGCCTTGAGCCATGGCGCTGTGGGCTATCTGCTGAAAGACGTGCCGACCGACGAAATCAAACAGGCAATTGACGTTGTGATGGATGGTGAAAAGTACCTATGCACCGGTGCGCAGGGATCGATCGCCCCCAAAGCCAACGGCGCACGCGAGGCGTTGACCGAGCGCGAGCAGACGATCCTGCTGCAGCTGGCACAGGGTAAATCCAACAAGCAGGTGGCAGGTGCGCTGGATATCTCTGTGCGCACGGTGGAAACCCACCGCAAAAATATCAAGCGTAAGCTGGGCATTTCCAGCACCGCCGGTCTGACACGCTACGCGATGGAGCATGGCGTGCTGCAGGGTACAGGCGCCCGACTGTAAGCAGACGGGCAAGTGACGCGAAGCGCTGATATTCTCAACCATTCCATTGCCTTTGCTTGTCCTAATGTGGCGGGTCCCCTTTCGGGCTTCCCCCACCGAGACACCTGACATCAGTTGCCATCAACTATTTCGAAGAAAAATTGGGGGTACAGACCGATAAAACCAGCATAGATTTCCGCTTTATGTCGCGAGAAACAAATCGAACGAAATAAAATGTCTCAAAAACACCATCTCGCGACATTTTTCCTGCCTTTTCGAGGTTGACGCCCCCAAGAACCCCTCATAATGTCCCCGGACGCATTAAGGAGCCTTTGGGCATGACTGAACTAGTCGTCATCGTAGGACACACGCGCATGGGCCGGTAACGGTACACCATAATTCGACCCATGCGCCCCCGACACACTCGGGGGCTTTTTTATGCGCAACGCAAATGACCGCCCACAACGGAGCAAGACCATGACACGCAAAATGACCGGAGCCAAAATGATCGTCCAAGCCCTGATCGATCAGGGTGTGGATACCGTCTTCGGATATCCCGGCGGCGCTGTCCTGCCGATCTATGATGAAGTGTTCCAGCAGAATGCGATCAAGCACATCCTTGTGCGCCACGAGCAAGGCGCCGTCCACGCTGCCGAAGGCTATGCGCGGTCAACGGGCAAGCCCGGCGTTGTTCTTGTGACGTCCGGCCCCGGTGCGACAAATGCCGTAACGGGTCTGACGGATGCATTGTTGGATTCCATTCCGATCATTGTTCTGACCGGTCAGGTCCCGACGTTCATGATCGGCTCTGACGCGTTTCAGGAAGCCGATACCGTTGGCATCACCCGCCCCTGCACCAAGCACAATTGGCTTGTAAAAGAGACAGACAAGCTTTCGGGTGTGATCCATGAGGCGTTCCATGTCGCGACCTCCGGCCGCCCCGGCCCTGTTCTTGTGGACATCCCCAAGGACGTGCAGTTTGCGACCGGCACCTATACGCCCAAGGCACCCTCCACCTCCCATTACCAACCACAGCTGAAAGGCGATCTGGAAGAAATCACCGAACTGGTCGCCGCAATCGAAAAGGCCAAGCGCCCGGTCTTCTATACAGGTGGCGGCGTAATCAATTCCGGCCCTGCTGCGTCACAACTGCTCCGCGAGTTGGTGGAAGCTACGGGATTCCCGATCACCTCCACGCTGATGGGGCTTGGCTGTTATCCTGCGTCGGGTGATAAATGGCTCGGCATGCTGGGGATGCATGGTCTGTATGAGGCCAACATGGCGATGCACGACTGCGATCTGATGATCAACATCGGCGCGCGCTTTGATGACCGCATCACCGGCGTTGTCGATCTGTTCAGCCCGAAGTCCAAAAAAGCCCACATCGATATTGATCCGTCCTCCATCAACAAGGTGATCCGTGTTGATATCCCGATCATGGGTGACGTTGGCCATGTGTTGGAAGATCTGTTGAAGATCTGGAAAGCGCGGGGCCGCAAGACCAACTCCGAAGCTGTGGCCAAATGGTGGAAGCAGATTGAAGAATGGCGCGCTGTAGATTGTCTGAAGTTCACGCAAAAAGGCAAGACGATGAAGCCGCAGTATGCTTTGTCTCGTCTTGAAGCGCTGACCAAGGACCATGATCGCTATATCTGTACCGAAGTCGGACAGCACCAGATGTGGGCTGCGCAGTATCTGGGTTTCGAGGACCCGAACCGTTGGATGACATCCGGTGGCCTGGGAACAATGGGATATGGATTTCCGGCCTCCATCGGTGTGCAGATGGCGCACCCCGAAGCGACCGTGATTAACGTAGCTGGTGAAGCGTCATGGCTGATGAACATGCAGGAGATGGGCACAGCCGTCCAATACCGCCTGCCCGTCAAGCAATTCATTCTGAACAATGAGCGCCTTGGCATGGTGCGCCAGTGGCAGGAGCTTCTTCACGGCGAGCGGTACTCCCAAAGCTGGTCGGAAGCCCTGCCTGACTTTGTGAAATTGGCCGAAGCCTTTGGTGCCAAGGGTATCTTGTGTTCGGACCCTGATGATCTTGATGATGCGATCATGGAGATGCTGAACCACGACGGTCCGGTTATCTTCGATTGTCTGGTGGAGAAGCACGAGAACTGCTTCCCGATGATCCCGTCAGGCAAAGCCCATAACGAGATGATTATGGGTGAAGATGTGGATACACAGATGGCGATCGACAAGGACGGCGCGGTGCTGGTCTAGCGGAATTTCATACGCGAAATTCACCGGGGCTTTTCGCAAGCCCCGGAGCCCCCTCTTTAAAGGACGAACAAAATGTCAGCTCTAAAACTAAAAAAAGGCTCTTCCAGCCACTCCGCCTACAACCTACGACCCAACTTCTCTGATGTGGTTGAGCGTCACACCCTTGCTGTGTTGGTCGAAAACGAACCCGGCGTACTGGCCCGTGTCATCGGATTGTTTTCCGGTCGCGGGTACAACATCGACAGCCTGACGGTCGCCGAAGTCGATCATACAGGACATCTGAGCCGGATCACCATTGTCACCTCCGGCACGCCTCAGGTGATTGAACAGATCAAAGCGCAGTTGGGAAGAATTGTGTCAGTCCATGATGTGCATGACCTGACGGTTGAAGGCAAAAGCGTCGAGCGCGAACTGGCGATGTTCAAGGTCGCAGGCAAAGGCGATCACCGCGTTGAAGCCCTACGTCTTGCCGATATCTTCCGCGCGAATGTGGTCGACAGCACTTTGGAAAGCTTCGTGTTCGAGATCACAGGTGCGCCCGAAAAGATCGATGCATTTGCTGATCTGATGCGGCCTTTGGGGCTGACGGAAGTGGCGCGCACAGGTGTGGCTGCACTGTCGCGCGGCGACTGACGCAAGCCCCATACATCATCTGAAAACAAATGCGGGCGTACTTTTATGGGGCCGCCCGTTTACATTGAACAAACTGTGCGCGGGATTAACCGTTCAGCAAACGCCGACCTGTCCTCATCGGGATCGTCTTGGGTCTGAAAGGGACAACATCGCCACCGGACGCATGGTACACCTCTGCGGCGACGTGATCTTGTGCTGTTGATCTCAAATGGTCTTGAAGACCGCGACAGACTTTCTGCTGCACCACCTGAGCACAACTGGCGCGGCGCATGTTTCCGTCCAGCGTCACTTCGAACTCAACCATGTCACCTGCTGCAAAAAATGCAGGCGCCTGATGCGCGTCAGCGAAACCGTCAAAGTATGCAAGATCGCCATGATCTTCGCACCAAAAGACTGCTTTCTGATCATCAAGATCACTCCAAAGTACTACGCCCATCATACCTTTTACGTTCCTTTCCCGCTTTCGAGATTTTATTGGCTGTTAACCTTTATATTTAAGGTGCCGTGTCATGGCACGTGTGGGTTTGTGTCTCTGCAAATGCGGGTTTGCAGCTATGCGGCGTCAAACCTGTTGCTTATCAGCGTCAACTATGGTGTCCTAAGTCCACTAAAGATGCGAAAGGCTTTTTTGGCAAATAGCGTCCATGAGCAAAGGGCACATATGGCGGCAGCGAATCAATCTCCGGCGGAGCTGCGCAGCATGTTTGGCGCAAATCTCCGGCTGTTGTCGCTCCCCTACTCTTCTATCTCCGACCTGTCGCGCCAGCTAGGGATCAACCGGACGCAGTACAACCGTTATCTCAACGGCGAAAGCTTTCCTCGTCCTGATGTGCTTTCGCGTATTTGTACCTTCTTCGATGTTGACGCCCGTGTTCTGCTTGAGCCTGTGGACCAAATCGCGTCAGCCCGCAATTCCAACACGTCCTCATACCTGAAGAATTACGTGTATGCCGGCGCGGAAGATGTGCCGACCGATATATTCCCGAGCGGGTTCTACCGGTTCACCCGACGCAGTTTTACGATGGAAGATGTTTTTATCAGCGGGTTGGTCTACATATTCCGCAAGGATTCACAGACCTTCTTGCGCGGATATGAAACCAAAAAGGCGATGACCCTGCAGGATTTCCCGAATTCCGCTGAAGCCAGAGAGTTCCGTGGTGCCGTGATGCAGCAAGAGTCGGGTATCGTCTTTATCGTCTCGCGAAAGAACGCCATGACGTCCTCTTTCAACTATATCAGCCGCGTTCCTTCCTTTGAGAATAACTTCTGGGTCGGATACGTCACCCGTACCGTACCAGAGAACCAAAACGGTTTGCGCGCGACGCGCATGGTGTTCGAGTATGTGGGCAAAAGCACTGCGGTCGCGCTGCGGACCGCGCGCAAATCCGGCTTCCTCAGCCGCGAGGAACTGCCCACCTTTCATCGCCGCCATTTGCAACCTGATCTGCCGTTTTCCTGATCACATGATGTCGCCTGTGATAAACACGGGTCGCTGACGGAAACGAATTGCGATGCGGTCAATCTATACTGATGGGATCATCAGGAGGATTGATCATGGGATACCCGACGACTGATCTGAGCACCGTGCGCCGGCCTATTGCTTCTGCCAATGGCTTGCCCAACGCCCACTATATCGATCCGGAGGTCTACGCCGAAGAGCGTCAAGCCGTTCTCTTTGACAATTGGGCAGGTCTTGGCGTCGGTGCAGATGTCCCCGAGATCGGGGATGCGGTGCCCGTCACGTTTCTGGGAATGTCGCTGCTTATGGTGCGCGACAAAGCAGGTCAGGTCCGCGTCTTCCAGAACATATGCCGCCACCGCGGTATGATCCTTGTTGACGCCGCGAGGAAAATCGAAGGCGCGATCCGCTGCCCCTATCACAGCTGGTGCTACAGCACCGACGGACGTCTGGTCAGCACGCCGCACGTCGGAGGGCCTGGCCAGAACACGCATGAGGGGATCGACCGCGCACTGCTCGGCCTGATCGAAGTCCGCAGCTACATCTGGATGGATGTTGTCTTTATCAATGTCTCTGGCACCGCCCCTGCCTTCGAGGACGTAAATGCGGACCTGATGGCGCGCTGGTCGGAATTCAACCAGCCCTTGCACCATGGCGGTGCCGACAGCCGCTTTGTGCTTGAGGTTAACTGCAACTGGAAACTTGCGGTGGAAAACTATTGCGAAAGCTATCACCTGCCTTGGGTACACCCTAGCCTGAACACCTATTCACGGCTCGAGGACCACTACCATATCGAAGCACCGGATCAGTTCTCTGGTCAGGGCACATTGGTCTACCGGCAACTGCGCGACGAGGCCGGTGGGGTGTTTCCCGATTTCGACGCGCTCAGCGACAAATGGGATACAGCTGCGGAATACATCACCGCCTACCCCAACGTCCTGCTGGGTGTGCACCGCGATCATACCTTCGCGATTGTGCTGGTCCCTCTAGGACCGGACCGGACGCTTGAGCATATCCATCTTTATTATGCTGCTTCTGATACGTCACCGGAATTACGCGACAGAAACACCAGCCAGTGGAAGGACGTGTTTTCCGAAGATGTGTTTGTCGTAGAAGGAATGCAGCGGGGACGACACGCCGTTCATTTTGATGGAGGGCGTTTTTCGCCCGCGATGGATGGGCCTACCCATCTGTTCCATGACTGGGTCGCAGGTCAGCTGGAGCGACACCGCACACCGGCTCATGCTGCGGAATGATGGCATCGGAAGAAATGGATAGAGCCCTGCTGGCTGCGCATGCCCATGGCGATACCGAAGCGCTGATCAGCTACTACACACTAGCCGCCGATCACGCTCAATCCCCTGACGAAGAAGGATTCTTCCTCACGCAGGCCTATGTCTTTGCATTGGAAAGCAACCATTCATCGATACCAGCCCTGCAGTCGCGCCTGATTAAAAGCGGGCGGGAGCAAGAAGACACTCCGCCACGCCTGCCATTCAGGTAATTCTCAGAGATCAGGAGGACGCTTGTTCGGCCAATCGGTCGCCGTGTGCCATTCGTGCGCGAGCTGGAGCAGACGTCCGCCACGCGAACGTGGACCAATCAGCTGTAAGCCTCCGGGCAATCCGTTCGCGCCAAACCCGGCAGGGATATTCACGACCGGCAGGCCGATCAAGCTGGCAGGAACAACAACCTGCATCCAGCGGTGATAGGTATCCATCGTGACACCGGCGATTTCGGTAGGGTACTCCAGGTTGACATCAAATGGCCAGCACTGGGCCGATGGCAACACGAGCACATCATAATTGTCGAAAAGCTCCAACGTGCGGCGGAACCAGTCGGAACGGGTCATGCTTGCGGTCAGCAAGTCCATCGCCGTCATGGATATGCCGCGTTCAATTTCCCATTGGGCGGTCGCCTTCAGCTGCGCGCGTTTTGCAGGGTCTGCATAAAGCGGATGCGCGCCACCAGCGACGGCAAATGAGCGCAAAGTTATCCAGCTTTCCCAGAGACTTTCGGCATCAAACGGTGCCTTCACCGCTTCGACGTGGTGGCCCATATCCTCCATCTGCTTGAGCGCGGCCTCGCTTAGCTCTGCGATGCCGTCTTCGTAAGGATAAGCACCACCCCAGTCTCCGAGCCACGCGATGCGCTGCTTTTCAACGGGAAGGGCCAACATCGGTGTGGCCACACCCGGAAAATGGCTATTCGGCTGTCGCGGATCAGGGCTTGTCATGGTGTCTATCAATGCCGCCAGATCTGCCGGCGACCGCGCCATCGGGCCGGATGTCGCGAGTTGGTGCATAAAGACGTCACCGGTAGGCTCGGACGGGACAGCGCCCCATGTGGGCCGCATGCCGTAAACATTATTCCAGCCCGCAGGATTACGCAGACTGCCCATCATATCAGACCCATCAGCGACGCTGAGCATACGTGCGGCAAGCGCGGTCGCTGCACCACCCGATGATCCACCCGCTGATTTGGACTGATCGTAAGGGTTGCGCGTGGGACCGAAGACAGAGTTGGTTGTATGACTGCCCAATCCGAATTCCGGTGTATTGGTCTTGCCAATGATGATCGCGCCGGCTGCTTTCATACGCTCAACCAGCAGGTCATCACGGGGGGCTATCGTGTCTACGAACAGGGGAGATCCCATCGTCGTGGGCATTCCCTCAACGTTCGCGAGATCCTTGACTGCAATCGGCACGCCGCGAAGCCAGCCCGTTTGCTTGGACGCATCTGCCGCTTTCGCTTGCGCAAGCAGCTTGTCGCGGTCTTCCAGATACACAATTGCATTGACTGTATCGTTTACAGCATCAATCCTGTCGAGAGTCGCATCCATCAACTCGACAGCGCTCAACTTGCCTCGATTGATCTTAGACGACAGCGACAGCGCGTCATTTTCAAAAAGCTCCATTACTGGACTTAATCAACTAAATGATGGAAAATCAAGTCCTAGATGGGTGCTGAACACTGACCAAACCTGCTGAGAAGCCGGACTTCAGCCGATGTCTATGACCCCTGCGCTTCAGCACGACTTTTGCCGCTGACGGCAAGGGCAAGCGTCGCCCCCATCAAACCGTCAAGATCACCGTCGAGCACACCTTTAGTATCGGATGTCTCAAAGTTGGTGCGCAGGTCTTTGACCATCTGGTAGGGCTGCAGAACATATGAACGGATCTGGTTGCCCCAACCTGCGTCCCCTGCACTCTCATGCGCCTCGTTCACCAAGGCAGAACGTTTGTCGAGCTCCATCTGATAAAGACGGCTCTTCAAGGCCTTCATCGCGATGTCGCGATTCTGGTGCTGTGATTTCTCGGAACTGGTCACGACGATGCCTGTCGGATGGTGGGTGATGCGTACCGCAGAGTCCGTGGTGTTAACGTGCTGACCGCCCGCGCCTGATGACCGGTAGGTATCAATACGGATGTCAGAAGGGTTCACTTCGATCTCGATGTTGTCATCGACAACGGGATAAACTTTGACGGATGTGAACGACGTGTGCCGCTTGGCCGCAGAATCGAAAGGGCTGATCCGCACCAGACGGTGTACACCGCTCTCGGACTTGAGCCAGCCATAGGCGTTGTGACCCGCGATCTTGTAGGTGGCGGATTTGATGCCCGCTTCTTCGCCTGCACTCTCGGCCTGCAATTCAACCTTGTAGCCCTTCTTTTCAGCCCACCGCACGTACATACGGGCCAACATCTGTGCCCAGTCACAGCTTTCCGTGCCACCTGCGCCAGAGTTGATTTCAAGGAAGGTATCGTTGCCATCTGCTTCGCCATCAAGCAGCGCTTCCAGCTCTTTCTGAGCGGCAGTCTCGGCCAGCGCCTTGAGTGCTGCCTCAGCCTCGGCAATCACTTCTTCGTCTTCTTCCATCTCACCCAATTCGATAAGATCGACAGTATCGGTCAGGTCCTGCTTGATCCCCTCATAAGTCGCAATGGCATCAACCAGCGCTTGACGATCACGCATCAGTTTCTGCGCGGCATCCGCATCATCCCACAGGTTCGGGTCTTCGACGCGCGCATTGAATTCTTCAAGCCGGTGTCCGGCCGTTTCAACATCCAACCGCTGCCCGAGCAATTCCAGGGACTTTGTAATCTGGTCGGCGGTATTCTGTGCCTCTGCGCGCATGGGTTCTGTGCCTTTATTCTATGCCCTTCGGGACATAGACCAGCCGTGCGGATGCTACAAGACGTGAGCCGGGGTTAACCCCCGACCCTCTTAGTACAAACCCCCCGAAGACAGCGAACCAAAGCTTGCCTTTGGACCGACAACCGCTTTTTTCCCAGTGGATGTCGTGACCTGCTTGGCCACACGGTTTACTTCTTCGACCAGCGGCAAATCGGAGCCCATGGCAAATCCACCGTCAAAAGTGATGCCAAAGACAGGCTCTTCGCCCATACGGAAACATTCGGACACCACGTTGGGGCCGGACGCACCACTGCTGAGCCGCGCACCGGTGAAGCGGTCAATCTTGATGAACTCGCACCCCTTTGGCACGCTGAATTCTCCACCGCCATATTTCTTGACCGCTTCACGCATGAAGCGTTGGAACACAGGGCCACACATGCCGCCACCGGTCGCACCGCGTCCCATAGGCTTTGGCTGATCGTAGCCGATGTAACAGCCCGCCACGATATTGCTGGTGAAGCCTACAAACCAAACGTCTTTGGCATCGTTTGTGGTACCTGTCTTACCGGCTGTCGGCACCCCAAGGCTTACTGTTTTGCGTGCTGTACCGCGCTCGACCACGCCCCGCATCATGGAGGTAAGCTGATAGGCAGTGACCGGATCCATGACCCGTTCGCGGTTCGAAATCACCCGCGGAGCGACACCTGGATCAAGGCTGGCCATCTGGCAGTCGTTGCAGATGCGGTCGTCGTGTTTGTAAACGGTGCGGCCATACCGGTCCTGCACGCGGTCTACCAGCGTTGGCTGAACACGCTCGCCACCATTGGCGAACATCGCATAGGCGCTCACCATTTGGTACAAGGTGGTTTCCTGTGATCCCAGTGCGTTAGCCAGCACCGGCGACAGATCGTCATAAACACCAAAGCGTTCGGCATAGCTGCCTACAGTGTCCATACCGACCTCCTGCGCGAGGCGGATCGTCATAAGGTTCCGGGACTGTTCGATACCTGTGCGCAATGGCGTAGGGCCGTAGAACCGGTTGGAGGAGTTCTTGGGGCGCCACACACCCTGAGGGGTGTTAATCTCAATCGGGGCATCTACAACAATTGTTGCAGGCGAATACCCGCTGTCGAGGGCGGAGGCATAGACAAACGGTTTAAAGCTGGAACCGGGCTGACGCTGCGCTTGGGTGGCACGGTTGAAAACTGAGTCCTGATAGGAAAATCCGCCCTGCATGGAAATCACACGACCCGTGTCCACATCCATTGCAACAAATGCACCCTGTACCTGCGGCACCTGTCGCAGTGTCCAGCGAATAAAGCTGCCATCCGCGTCCGCTGTCATGCGCCGCACCAGCACCACATCACCCACTTCAAGCAGGTCACCGGCGACACGGCCCTTCGGCCCAAGCTTGCCGTCCTCAAGCCGCTTGCGGGCCCACTGCACATCCTTGGCCGGAATGAAGTGGCCATCCGCGTCTTCATCCACCCCTTCGATCCCAATACGCGCGTCCGTTTCACCGATGCTCAGCACAACGGCCGGATACCATTGGTTTTCAAGATCAATGTCACGCGGAACGCGCAAGTCAGCCAGCGCATTGCGCCAGCTTTCTTCGTCTTTCAACTGGGCGGGATCGATCTTTTCACCCGTGCCGCGCCAGATTCCCAAGCCACGATCATATTGCTCAAGCTGCCGGCGTAGCGCATTGGCTGCAATGGGCTGCATCTCGTTGTCGATAGTGGCGCGAACAGTCAGACCGCCTGTAAAGAACTCGCCTTCACCAAAGTTCTCGGAGAGTTGGCGACGGATTTCATCGGTAAAATAATCTCGGGGCGGCAGGTCTGCTTTGAAGCTTTCGAAGTCACCATTCTGAACGGAGCGCAACGGCTGCGCCCTCTCCGTCTCGTAGACGTCATCGTTGATATATCCGTTCTCGTGCATCTCGCGCAGAACGAAGTTCCGGCGGGCCAGCAAACGCTCCTTGCGGCGCACGGGGTGGTAGTCTGACGGAGCCTTGGGCAAGGACGCAAGGAATGCCGCCTCATGCGGGGCAAGTTCCGCTAGCGTTTTGTTGAAATAGGTCTGCGCAGCGGCCGCCACCCCATAAGAGTTCTGGCCAAGGAAAATCTCGTTCATGTAAAGCTCGAGGATCTTCTCTTTATCCAGCGCCTCTTCAACGCGGGCCGCGAGAATGATCTCTTTGATTTTACGTTCTGCGCGGCGGTCGCCCGAAAGCAGGAAGTTCTTCATTACCTGCTGCGTAATGGTCGAGGCACCGCGCACGTCGCGCCCGCGTGTGCGCACCGCGTCCACCGCTGCGGCACCGATACCGCGCAGATCATACCCGTCGTGCTCGTAAAAGTTCTTGTCCTCAGCCGAGATGAACGCCTGCTTAACCAGCGGCGGGATCGTATCGGCGGGCGCAAACAGGCGGCGTTCCTTGGCGAATTCATCAATCAAACGGCCCTGCCCCGAATAAATCCTGCTGATCGTGGGCGGGGTATAACTGGCCAAACTTTCATGGCTCGGCAGATCGCGACCATACATCCAGAAGATCGCACCAATGGTCAGCGCGACCATGCCGACACTCATCGTCAGCGTGGTAAAGATACCGCCCAGAAAAGAAAGAACAAATCGGAACACCAGTGCAGACCCCTTGATGGCTGTCATTGCAACTGGGTATACCTGACCGCGCGGGTATCGTCAAAACCCCGCTGGCGGGTCAATCGGCTAAAAACGGCGCAAAAGCAGGGTTTATTGGCGCACAAGCGGGGCGCGGGCAGCGTCATCATCGCGCCAACTTAGAATCGCATCAGCCATGGCGTTAACCATCACGGACCGCCAAACAGGATCCCGCAGGTTTTTCAGATCACGATCCGAGCTTAAAAACCCGATTTCGACCAGAACGGATGGGATGTCAGCCGATTTGAGCACCGAGAACCCGGCCTTGCGCAACGGCCTGCGGTTCATCGGGCCACCTGCTTCGGCCATGCCCGCGGCCAGTGTCTTTGCAAAACTGAGCGAACGCGGCTCTGTCTCCTGTCGGGCAAGGTCCAAAAGCACGCCCGCCACCTGGTCGTCCGCGCCGGTCAGATCGGCCCCCGCAATAATGTCGGCCCGATTGTGACGCGCCGCCAAATGCGCAGTTGCGGCATCGCTGGCTTCTTTCGACAGGGTGTATATCGTCGCCCCCTTGGCCCCCCCCTGGCTCAGGCTATCGGCATGCAGGGACAAAAACACATCCGCACGCGCCTGATGGGCAATAGCCACACGTGTCTCAAGTGCGACGAACACATCATCGTCACGGGTCATCACAACCTCGACCCCGCCCCGCCGCAGTGCGTCTGCCAGCCCGCGCGCAAAGCTCAGCATGAGGTCTTTTTCTGCGACTTCGTCGCGCTCTGCACCGGGATCAAGACCACCATGCCCGGGATCAATCGCAACAGTAAACCGCTTCGGTCCATCGGGTGCAGGCATGGGCGGCCGAACCAGCGCTTCTGTCCAACCCGGATCAACGCGGTTGCCGACCGCTGCGGCGAACTGATCCTCATCTGCCTTTACGAGAGAAATCTGAAGACGCGCCTCACCGCTTGCGGGGTCCACTGGCATGCCAATCTCGGACGGGATCATGGGTTCGGCAAGGTCAGCCACCAGTCGCGACCAGCCGGGACGGAATGCACCGAACCGTACGCCTGTCACGCGGCCCTCTTCCGGCAACAGCGTCCCGGGGCGTAACCCAGACCAGTCTGCTTCGCGAAAATCTACGACCAGCCGCGGCGGGTCTTTCAGCATAAAGACGCGGAACGGCACACCTTGGCTTAACCCGATGGTCACCTTGGTCTTGCCGAACCAGCCATCTTCGATCCGGCTTTCTTCTGGATCGACGCGGGCCAAAGCGGTCAGGTCCTGTGCCGACACTTGGCCTGCACAAAGCATCAGTACCGCGATTAACTGAAGAAATGCCCGTCTCATTTTACCGTTTCGGCTTTTGATTTGCTGCGAGAGTATCAGGAGACGCACACCTGTTCCAGCGCTTCAACGTGCCGCCATAAAGGCCTTGAGGCGGGCCAGCCCCTCACGGATATCCTCGGTGCTGCGCGCGTAGGAAAAGCGCAAAGTTGTACCACCCCGTTCAGGATCAAAATCCAAACCGGGCGTCACAGATACTTTCGCTTTTTCAAGGATTTCAGCGGCAAAGCTAAGGCTGTCGCGCGTCAGGTCGGACACATCTGCGTAAACATAGAAAGCCCCATCCGGCGGGGCAAAGCTGGTGAAGCCTGCATCCCGCAATCCGTCCAGCATCAGCGCACGGTTGGCGCGATAGATGTCCATGTTCTGTTGCAACTCGTCATCACAGTCCATCGCAGCCAATGCCGCAATCTGGCTGGCATGAGGCGCGCATATAAACATGTTCTGGGCAATCCGCTCGACCACGCGCACGTGATCTTCGGGCACTACCATCCAGCCGACACGCCATCCTGTCATAGAAAAGTACTTGGAGAACGAGTTGATAACGTAAGCCTCGTCGGTGATCTCCAACGCAGTCACGGCTTTCTTTTCATACTCGACCCCGTGATAAATCTCGTCCGAGATAAAACTGGTACCATTTGCCGCACACGCCTCGACCAAGGCCGCCATGGCCGGTTTGTCCAGCATGGTGCCGGTGGGGTTGGCAGGGGACGCAACCATAAGCCCCGCCAGATCCATTCCGGCAAAATCACTTGCGACAGGCTGAAACCGGTTTTCGGCAGATGTCGGCAGGTCAACCGGAGTCAGCGCCAGCGCTTTCAATATCTGGCGGTAGCTGGGATAGCCCGGTGCCCCGATGCCTACCTTATCACCAGTGTCAAAAAGCGCGGTAAACGCAAGAATAAAGGCCCCTGAGGACCCCGGCGTGATGATGATGCGGTTGGGATCCAGATCGACGTTATACCATTCGCCGTACATCTGCGCGATCCGCGCGCGTAACTCAGGTATGCCCAATGCGACGGTATACCCCAGACTGCCCTGCCCCATGGCTTCGGTCAACGCCGCAGCAGCACCGCGTGGTGCACCTGTTCCGGGTTGGCCGACTTCCATATGAATGATGTGTTCGCCGCGGGCTTCTGCCCGGGCGGCGGCCTGCATGACATCCATCACAATAAAGGGATCGACATTGGACCGGGTTGAAATCCGCATGGTATTGCTCCTATCACTGTGCCGTGTTTCACTGCCACGCTCATGCCCGTCAAGCGGCTGTGCGTTCTCACAAAGGGTTTTTGCCATGATGCGTCAATTTATTGCTCCGGTTCTTGCAGGTGCGCTGGCTTTGCCCGCTGCTGCCATGGACCTCAAGGCCCTCACAGATGAAGAGCGTGCGTTGTTCCGCGCAGAGGTTCGCGCCTATCTGATGGACAATCCCGAAGTCATCATGCAGGCGGTCGAGCTTTTGCAGAACCGTGAAGCAGAGGCTCAGGAAATCGCAGACCTTACGCTTGTGTCCGACAATGCAGGCGACATTTTCGATGACGGGTTTTCTTACGTGGGCGGCAACCCAGATGGCGACATCACGCTGGTTGAATTTCTCGACTATCGCTGCGGGTATTGCAAACGCGCACATGATGAGGTGGCAAAGCTGTTGGAAACAGACGGGAATATCCGCTTGATCGTAAAAGAGTTCCCGATCCTTGGGGAGCAATCCGTAATCGCCTCCCGCTTTGCGGTAGCGACCAAACAGGTTGCGGGTGATGAAAGCTACAAGGCGGTCAACGATGCGCTAATGGCTTTCAACGGCGATGTGACACTGCCTGCCTTGCGGCGCCTTGCCTCAACTTTTGGTCTGGATGCGGATGCGATTGAGGCGCGGATGGACAGTGACGAGGTAACAGCCGAAATCGCTGCAACCCGCGCATTGGCCCAAAAGCTGAGCATCACCGGCACGCCGACCTTCGTCATGCATGACGAAATGCTGCGCGGCTATCTGCCCTATGACCAGATGAAAGCGATCGTCGACGAAAAGCGCGGCTGAGTACGCCTAAAGAAACGTCTGATGGTACTTCACGAGCCGCTGGAAATGCGCGTCGAGCGAGATTTTCAGATGGCCGGCGTCTTTGACGTTCAGAATGTAGTCCACCAGCAGATTGTATTGCTGGATCTGACGCGGCAAACGCTGCGCCGGATCAAGACGCAACTGGCGATCCGATTCCTCGATCACCTGTACTTCCTGCTTGTCAGGCCATTCCGGTGTCAACAAGGACGGTGCGAGGCTTTTGCCGTTCATCAGGGGCTGGACCGCGTCAAAATGATTGAAAACCGCGTCTTCCAACGGTTGCACATCGCTGACGTCCCCCACGGGCCACGCCCAGACATAGGCGATTTCCCAAACATCAATCTGGCGGTTTGCGATCACGTCCGAGCGGGCTGACGTCAGATGCCTGCGCACACGGTTTCGGATGCCATCAACGGATTGCCCGACATAGATCGGGTGCCCGTCCAGATCGCACAAGGCGTAAACGCCGATCTCGTTTGTGAGCGCAGACAGCGCTTCAGAGCGATAGGCCAACGCACGGCTCATGCCACCGCCCGCGCCCGTTCGGCCTGCAAAATGGGTTGGAACAATGTCCGGTCGAGATATGAGACGATAGGCACCGCGACACCGTCTCCCGCGACCTTATAGGCCTGATTGTAGCGCTCCGGCATACGGTATTTTGCGGGCAACCCCATCAGGCGCGCGACCTCTCTGCTTGACAGCAGGCGCGCGCGGGTTTCATTGCCTTTGACAAACATAATTGTCTGGCGCGACGATCCACCCGCCGGCGTCCGCAGACACCCTGCGATCCCATCGAACCTGATTTCTGCACGCTGGCGGTTCAATCCGCTTTCATCCGGTCTTCCGCGTTTATAAAGCAGACCGATCTCTGTTTTGCCGCTTTTGCGGGCTTTGCTCACGCGCGTGCGGCTTGGCTCTGACATAAGCGACAGCAACTTGCTCACTTCAGGATCCGACAGCCAATCGGTATTCGGCGTATCGTCGACCATGCTCCGCAATGTCCGGCGTTTGGCATCAGGCACTGCGTGCTGCCACCAGACCCAATGCGCACGCAGCTCTGTTGGCAGTGTCGCGGCAAACCCCTGAACCTTTTCCGTATAAAAGGGGCCTGCGGCATGGGGCATCGCCAAACCATCCAGCGGAATGTCCTGCCGCACACCGATGATGAACAGGCGCGGCCTGCTTTGCGGTACAAAGTGTACTGCGTCGATCTCTAGCGCGCCCACTCGGTAGCCCAGATCAACCAGTGTTTTCAGCACTGCCCGCAGATCGCGTCCGCCACTGCGTGTCATGAGGCCGGTTACGTTCTCGAAGGCGATGATGCGCGGCGCATGTCCGGCCTTGGCGGCCTCACCGATCAGTCGCGCCCATTCGTTGAAAACGCCGCTCCGCACGCCCGATAGACCGCGCCCTTTACCGGCGAGCGAGAAATCCTGACACGGGCTGGATGCCCAATAGAGATCAACAGCGGATGGGATCACCGCGCCAGCCAGTTGCGCAATATCGCCTTCGACAAGCGCCTTTGCACCGTAATTGTCACGATAGACTGCGCATTTCATCGCGTCGATGTCGTTGGCAAACGCACAGGTCCAACCTGATCCCAAGCCTGCGCGCACCATGCCACCGCCACAGAAAAACTCGGCAAATTTGGGGGAAATGTCGGGCGCAGATACCATATCTATGTCTAAACGCCGGCCTCTGGGGTGTCGACTGGAAATCAGCGAATTGCCGCGGGCTTACTCGGCTGCCTGCGCGGTTTCGGCTTCGATCTCCGCTGCCTTTTTCTCGACCTGCTCGACGATATGCTCGATCATGCTGGCGTTGTCCTGTTTGTGACTTTGTTTGCCTGCCAGATACACCATGCCTGATCCTGCACCGCCGCCGGTAAAGCCGACATCGGTCATCAACGCCTCACCGGGGCCATTCACCACGCAACCAATAATGCTAAGGCTCATGGGCGTCTTGATATGCTCCAGCCGCTGCTCCAATGCCTCGACCGTTTTGATCACGTCAAAACCCTGCCGTGCGCAGGATGGGCAGGAAATGATGTTCACACCACGATGGCGCAAACCGAGCGACTTTAGGATTTCGTAGCCGACCTTTACCTCTTCTACCGGATCGGCGGACAGGGACACGCGTATCGTGTCACCAATGCCCATCCACAAAAGGTTACCCAGACCGATGGCCGATTTGATCGTGCCCGAAACGAGACCGCCTGCCTCTGTGATGCCAAGGTGAATTGGCGCGTCTGTGGCTTCGGCGAGCTGTTGATAGGCAGCGGCTGCCATAAAGACATCGGACGCCTTGCAGCTGATCTTGAATTCATGAAAATCGTTGTCTTGTAAAATCTTGATGTGATCCAGACCGCTTTCCACCATCGCATCCGGACATGGTTCGCCGTATTTATCCAACAGATGTTTCTCAAGCGATCCGGCGTTCACCCCGATGCGGATCGAACAATTATGATCGCGCGCGGCCTTGATGACTTCCTTAACGCGTTTCTCGTCACCGATGTTGCCCGGATTGATCCGAAGACAGGCCGCACCCGCCTCTGCTGCCTCAATCCCGCGTTTGTAGTGGAAGTGAATGTCCGCCACGATCGGGACGGACACTTCCGGCACGATCTGTTTGAGCGCTTTGGAAGACGCTTCGTCCGGCACCGAAATACGCACGATATCAGCGCCCGCATCTGCTGCCGCCTGCACTTGTGCAATGGTCCCTTTCACATCCGTGGTCAGCGTATTCGTCATTGTCTGCACAGTGATCGGCGCATCGCCACCAACAGGCACGTTGCCCACCATGATCTGCCGCGACTTGCGACGGTAAATATTGCGCCAGGGACGGATGTGATTGAGCGACATAAAGCGGCCTTATGGCTTGGAACGATCTTCCAATTACCTAATCAACTAAGGGGCTGCGTGCAATGGCGGCTAGTTTGCCTGGCAAGGCAATGCGGCCAGGATTGCGGGATCAATGTCAGAGCTTGCGAGGTCCGCAAACATACGACCCAAGGCATTGTCACCGCTGGGGGCCACCGGATCATAAAGCTCAGCCAAAGCCTGCGTATCAAGCGGCAGGTTTGACGTCACACTGCCCCGTGCACCCACAGGCCCGTAACACCCATCTGCCATCGCAAAATAGATGGCACCGGATTCGCCGGTACGCAAAGTCGGTGCTTCTTCGGTCGCGGGGACATCCCATGTGTCGCCCTTATTCATCACACCCTCAAAAATGACGGTGCCGTCAGCCGCACGCACACGCACCCATGATGGATATGCCGCAACCATGCGCATCCCCTCTTGGATGCCTTCAACAACCTGCGGGACGGCAGGTGCATCGATACCAGCCGGCAGATTGGCCGTGGTCACCGGAAGCGACGTGTCGAAATTGGCGAAGTTACCCAAAGTGCGCGGATCGATTGTGGCGATCGGTGCATCACGGGCAACCATCACAGGCACTTCGAGCGCTTGAGGGCGGTACAGTCGATCCAGCGCATCCACACGGGGCGCTTCCATCACATTCGGTGCCGCAGAAGCAACCTCTTCTTCGGTCTGGACGGTCGTCAAAGCACCCTGCAGCGGATCAAGGTCGGACAGGACGACAGGTGTCTGGTCAACCGGTGCGACCTGAACGCGCTGCACTTCCTGCAAAACGGTGTATCCGCCAAACCCGATTGCACCAATCAGGCCAAGAAGAACGACCATCGATCCGATTGCGCTTGGCTCAATACGGCTCAGCAGGCTCTCGCCTACCGGTGTGAAGGGGGTATTCGGACGGGCAAACAGATCAGCTTCATGCGGGCGTTTGCGGCGCTCTTCGAACGGAGTTTTCTTAACGACGGACGCCTGCGCAGACATACCGTGAGCGACTTCGAAACCGCTCTCCTGACAAAAAGCGGCAAAAGCCTTGTCTGGGTCCATGTTCAGATAGCGCGCATAAGACCGGACGTATCCCGCGATAAAACCGGGCGTGTCAAAAGCATCGGGATCAGCGTTTTCGATGGCAGCGATGTAAGAGGCTTTGATGCGTAGTTCGCGCTGCACATCCAGCAGGGACTTGCCCATCGTGGCGCGTTCGCCGCGCATGAGATCTCCCAGACGCAGCTGAAAGGCGTCAAACCCTTTAGGCTCAACTTCTTCGACTTGTGCCGCCTTAGAGGACCAACGCCCGATCATCCCATCGCCCCGTAGTTAATACACCTGTAACCTTTTACCGGAATCAGCAGTCGATTCGGGTTAGGTCTTTTCTTTCGGTATCTGTAGCACAGTGCAACGGGAAAGACGAATTTTACGTGTTCAACCAGCGGCCTCGGCACGATTCAGCGCACAATGCGACCAAAGTCCGTCCATTGCCTGCACAAGTGCATTCATTTCGCCGAATTCATGGACCGGCGACGGGGTAAAGCGCAGACGTTCCGTTCCGCGTGGTACAGTCGGGAAGTTGATCGGCTGGACATAGATGCCGTGATCTTCGAGAAGCATGTCCGACAACATCTTGGTGTGAACCGGGTTTCCGACGATAACAGGCACAATATGTGACCCGTGGTCGATGATAGGCAGTCCCAGACCTTTGAGGCGCATCTTTAGGATTTTCGCCTGTTGCTGATGCTTTTCGCGCAGCTCCGGTGCCGTTTTCAGATAAGCCACGGACGCCGCTGCCCCTGCCGCGACAGCAGGCGGTAAAGAGGTCGTAAAGATGAAGCCTGGCGCATAAGAACGGATCGCATCGCACATCTTGTCAGAGGCCGCAATGTAGCCGCCCATGACACCATAGGCCTTGGCCAATGTGCCGTTGATAATATCCAGCCGATGCATCAGGCGGTCGCGTTCCGCAACCCCGCCACCGCGCGGGCCGTACATGCCGACAGCGTGCACTTCGTCGATATATGTCAGCGCGCCAAACTCATCCGCAAGGTCGCAAAGCGCCTCAATCGGCCCGAAATCGCCATCCATGGAATAGATCGATTCAAATGCGATCAGCTTGGGCGCATCGGGGTCGTCCGCCTCCAGCAATTCGCGCAGGTGCTCTACGTCATTGTGACGGAAAATGCGCTTGGACCCGCCGTTGCGGCGCACGCCCTCAATCATCGAGGCGTGGTTCAACGCATCTGAATAGATAATCAGACCGGGGAACAGTTTTGGCAGCGTCGACAGCGTTGCATCATTCGCGATGTAGGCCGAGGTGAACAACAAAGCCGCTTCCTTGCCGTGTAAATCGGCAAGTTCCGCTTCCAAGCGCTTGTGATACACCGTGGTGCCGGAAATATTGCGCGTCCCGCCGGAGCCCGCGCCCGTAGCTTCAAGTGCCTCGTGCATCGCTTGCAAAACGACCGGGTTCTGCCCCATCCCGAGATAATCGTTGCCACACCACACGGTGATGTCCTGCTCCGTCCCGTCGGGCCGTGTCCAGACCGCATGAGGAAACTGCCCGTTGCGCCGCTCGATATCGATAAAGGTACGGTAACGGCCCTCGTCATGCAGGCGCGCGATCGCCTGATCCAGTTTTGCCGAATAGTCCATGCGCGTCTCCGTCCAGGCTGGCAGCGGGGCGTCGGGAGGCTCCGCAGTCTCAAGTTCTTAGAATGAATATAGAAACAAATTCGGAGCTTCAACGCAGAATCCCTGAGCGACTTGTCGCAGGTGGGCGGTTTAGCTGGGTGGCACCGCTTGCACACCGCGCAGCAATACGTCCTTATTGCGCCAATGCCCTGCGGTTGCGGGGCCAGACTGAAACCCAAACGAAAGCCCTGTATTATGTCCTTGGAAAATGTCCTTGCCCGAATTGATGCCGATCTGCCCGACGCTACCGAGCGTCTGCTGGACCTGCTGCGCATCCCTTCCATTTCGACCGATCCGGCCTACAAGGCGGACTGTGACCGCGCCGCCGATTGGCTGGTCGCGGACCTACAAGGCATGGGAATTGACGCCAGCAAGCGGCCCACACCGGGGCATCCGATGGTTGTGGGCCACTTGGGTGATACGGGGCCGCACCTCTTGTTTTATGGCCACTACGATGTGCAACCGGTCGATCCGCTTGAGCTGTGGGACAATGATCCTTTCGATCCAAAGATTGAGCAAACCGCCAAAGGCGAAGTCATTCGCGGGCGCGGGTCGTCCGATGACAAGGGCCAGTTGATGACCTTTATCGAAGCTCTGCGCGCATGGAAGGCGGTCAAAGGTGACTGGCCCTGCCGCATCACCTTCTTTCTGGAAGGCGAAGAGGAATCAGGCTCCCCTTCCCTCGTCCCGTTCATGGAAGAAAACGCAGAAGAGCTGAAAACCGATATCGCGCTTATCTGCGACACGGGGCTTTTCGAATCTAAAACACCTGCCATCGTGACCATGCTCCGGGGCTTGTTGGGTGAAGAATTGAAAATCACAGCACCGGACAAGGACCTGCATTCGGGTATGTATGGCGGCATCGCGATGAACCCTGTTCGCGTGCTTTCGAAAATCATTGCATCGCTGCACGACGACACGGGCCGCATCACGGTGCCGAATTTCTACGACGGTGTGCCAGAACTCTCTGACGAGCTGGAAGCCCAGTGGCAGGGCCTTGCCTTCAACCACCAGCAGTTTCTCAGCGATGTTGGCCTGTCAGAGCCTGCAGGCGAGCAGGACCGCACCCCGCTTGAGATGATCTGGTCGCGCCCGACCTGTGAAGTGAACGGCATCTGGGGCGGCTATACCGGCGACGGGTTCAAAACCGTATTGCCCTCCAAAGCCAGCGCCAAGATCAGTTTCCGCCTTGTGGGCACGCAAGACCCGCTGGCGATCCGCGAAAACTTCCGTGCGATGGTTACAGATATGCTGCCCGCTGATTGCGAGGTCAGCTTTTCTGGTCATGGCGCATCTCAAGCCTCCGGCGCCGATTTCTCCGACCCGATGTTCGAGGCCGCACGCAAGGCGCTGTCGGATGAGTGGCAACTGCCTGCGGCCTATGTGGGCTGCGGCGGCTCCATCCCGATTGCAGGACACTTCCAGAAAGTGCTGGGCACAGAACCGATGCTGATAGGCTTTGGCAAAGACGACGATGCGCTGCATTCCCCTAATGAGAAATACGACATGGAGAGCTTTCACAAAGGTATCCGGTCGTGGGCGCGGATACTCGACGCGCTGACCTAGGGCGGCATAAAAAGGGGCGTGCACGAAGGTGCGCGCGCCTTTGCTATTTTAAAATGTGATGCTCGCAGCCGTTCGCAGTGCCTAGGCCCGTCAGGTCCGTTCAAATGAGTCCTAAAGTGGCATAGTCACATCAAGCGCGACGCATAGGACGTCTTGCAATCCGCCCCTCGCGCACGAAGACGTATATTCCGGACCCGATCACAATCGCCGCACCCAGCATAACGCTTAGTGTTGGCCATTCACCAAATACCGTCCAGCCCCAGAACAGCGAAAAGATCAGCAGAATATATTCAAACGGGGCCACAGCGGATGCTCGGCTGAGCCGGTAAGCCTGTGTCATCAGATAGCCGATGATCGCCGACAAAAGCCCCAGCCCGAGGATTGGAAGCCAGTCAGCCGGTGCAGGCCAAAGCCATGCGCGCAAAAAGAACTGGAGCGCCGGATTGGTGGTGTCTCCGGCGAAGCTTCCATCCCCCGCCACCGACCAAACCAGAAAGCTCACCGTGATAAACGCGATCTGTAGCTGCATCGCCAAGGCGGAGGCGCGGCTGGTCGATCCAAGCTTGCGGGTAAGGACCGACATGCCAGCATAGCAGGCCGCAGCGAACACAGGCAGCACCACGACCCATCCCAGTCCGGTATCGCTTTGGATCAGCTGTGGCGCCATCATGACCAGGACCCCGACAAAGCCTACACCGATGGCGGCGAACCTGCGTGCACCGACGATTTCGCCAAGCACAGGGATCGACAGAAGTGTCACAAACAAGGGGGCGACAAAATAAAGGGCTGTTGCAGTCGCCAGAGGCATCGCAGCAATCGCGCCATACAGCGCCGAGTTCGCCAGAACGACCAACAGGGCACGCAAGGCATGCAGGCCCCACCGTCCGGTATTGAGCAGGCGGAACCCGCCCTCGTACATCAACAGAGCCGCCGTGAAGCATATCGCCACGGCCGAGCGCAGCATGATGAGTTGATGCAGTGGATATCCTTCGGACAGGGTTTTCACCAACATGTCATTGATCGAGATTAAGAGCATCCCCACCAACATGCAAAGGATACCCAGACGGGCGGAGTTGACAGGGTGCGTGTTCATGCCTCCTCCTACACCTGCGCAGGGCTGATTGTTAGCTCTGATGCACAGGTTTTAAGCGGAGCAGCGAATAAGCCTACTGCGCGTCACTTAGAAGAAATTTGCGCAGGCAAATTGGAAGTCGGTCACGTCTGGCAAGCGCTACCCTTTGGCAATCTTTGTAGACGGACACTGTCACAGCAACACCGATATGATTCTTCAGCGTTTTGACCGAATACATACTTAGCTGGATTGGATATCAGGCAAGAAAAAAGGGCCCTCAAAGAGGACCCTTTTCAGACAGCGGTGGCGCGGTTGACGGGGCTCGAACCCGCGACCTCCGGCGTGACAGGCCGGCACTCTAACCAACTGAGCTACAACCGCCCGCTGCAAGCTCCGACGTTGCCCTCGAAGCGTTGGGCCGTAATATGGGTGGCTGGCACAGCCGTCAAGCAACAATCCTGACCAAATGTAGAAAAAATTCGATCTGGGGAAATTTCTTTGATCACAGGGGAAATCAGCCCTGCAATTTCGGCCATGATTGCCTGACCAAAGACGTCTGAACCTATGAATTTGTAAAAGGAATTAGAATCCGAACGAACAACAGCGGGACCGGAATCTATTTCGGAAGGCCGACTCGCGGAAGCAACTCGAAACCACGTGAATGCCAGCAGAACAGATCAACCGTCAGCCAGCCTGATAATCCGCGCTCATATGTCGTTTGAGGTGAAATGGTGGGTCGTGAGAGACTCGAACTCCCGACATCTTCGGTGTAAACGAAGCGCTCTACCAACTGAGCTAACGACCCGCCGTGCGCTCTCTTAGCCAAGGACGCAACCGGCTTCAAGCCCCTAATGTCAGTCGTCGTTGTTTACCTTCCGACAAGTGGAAAACGACACCCTGTCCCCCATCGATACTGCGCAACGCCCCAATCGGCTGGTCGGTGAGGATCAAGCGCAACATACGGGAGGTAATGCCATGTGTGACCACCACGCTTGGATGCCTTAATTCCTTGAGGAATTTCTGACAGCGCGCGTGCAGGGCATCAAATCCTTCGCCCTCGGGAGCGAGCTCATACAAAGCGAAACCATCGCGTGCACCGCTTTCCCGCACCATCTCGACACGGTTTTTTCCTGCCCATTGTCCCAAGCCAATTTCACTTAAAGCAGGATCGGTTTTTATCGGTGACACCAACCCCGAGAGGGCTATTTTTGCGGTCGCATATGCCCTGCCTTGTGGACTGCTGATCGCAGCGAATCCCGCCAGCTGCTGTTGCGCCAAAATTCTATGCTGTGATTTGGCCTGGGCCAGACCCTGCGCCGTCAACTCCGAATCAAATCGGCCCTGAAGACGGCCCTGTGCATTCCACTCCGTCTCGCCATGACGCAAAATAAAGAGCGGTGGGAAACGGCTCATGAAAGTTCATCCAGACGAGTTTCGGCCCAGTTCTCCAAAACATAGACGCACCCCTGATCATTCGACAGATGCCCCGCCTTTTCCATCGCGATGCCGCGGACATGCGCGCGCAGTACCTGTCCCAGCAACCCGTGAGCGATCACAACAGACGGCCCCGTGAGGTCCGTCAAAAAATCAATCACCCGCGCTTGAAGCGCTGCGATCCCCTCGCCCTCAGGTGCTGCATCATATATTTCGAGCGCGGATTTTTGGGTCTTGGCTAACTCGGGGTTGGCCAAAAGTATCTCGTCCCGAAACCGACCCTGCCACAGACCGGCGTCAATCTCCATCAAACGGGGATCAGTTTGGTAAGCGGCACCGCGCAATGCGATTTCTGCAGTTTGGATCGTCCTCCCCAAAGGAGAGACAAAAATTTGTGGCGTCTCATTCAACACTGGGGAGATTATTTTCGCCTGTCGCCGCGCATCCGCCAGCCCCTGATCGGTGAGCGGGGAATCAAGTTGCCCCTGCATCCGGTAAAGGCGGTTCCATTCGGTCTGCCCGTGCCGCAGGAACCAGATTTTGGGGTATTGAGGCATGTGACGGAAACCTGATTGGTAGCCATTAGGAAGTAACAGTGGCGACATATGCGTCGATCCGTCTTCGACCTAAACTGCGCCGGGCATCCCTGACAAGAGCGGTTGTCATATCCATCCTAAACAGCCAAACGCTCCCGCAACGCTATCTGGATTGGCAAAATGGACCGTTTTCTTAATCGGTGACGCAAACCAAACCCGGAACGGTGGGTGATAACAGATTTGAACTCCTGACATCCTCGATGTGAACGAAGCGCACTTCCATCGAGCCAATTACCCGCACATGTGCTGCTAATGCCTTGCGACCGGACCCACAATTACTCTGCGGCCGGTCGCATAAGATGCAGGCTTAATAGTCAGATTCGCTGTCGGTGATGTCCGCGCTGGCGGGCTTTTCTGGCGGCGTGGACTGACGTATTTTCGCCGTCACGACGCGACCGTTCTTAAGGGTCTTTTCGCGGCGCACTTTGATCCGGCCCAAAGGTGGCAGGTTGAGATCACGGTTGTCGCCCAATGCCTCTCCCAGAACCGTTAACACCATTTCGACAGCGGGCTTTACGTCTTTTTTCTTGAGGCCCGAACGCGCGACTACGGTGTCGACAAGTTCCTTTTTGCGCAGCATCGGCCCTACGATCACCGGCTGCGGCGCGTCGACGATCGTCGGTTCAGCCGCCTTTGCCGCTGCCGGAGCGTCACCCGTCACAGCACTTACCGGCGCAGGATCAGCCGCTTTCGGCTTTGCCGTTGTCGTTTTTGCCGCGCTGGTTTTTGATGTACTTGTTGTCGTCGTTTTCGACTTCTTTTTCGTACTTGTCGTCACACTCATCTCACACTTCATTGTTTCTTGCCTGGAAACACTCTAGCGGGAAAACCTAAAAATAACCAGCGCTGCCTGCGTTTTGGTTGCAATCGGCCCGCTCATTCGGTGGATATCACGATCAAAGCGTAAAAGAGCAGCGCGCCTTCATTGAAGCGCAAACCAGCAGGAGATCCATGGCGCGCATTTGCGATATATCCAACCGTTCACAGAGAACTTGCGGTATCTCAAACGAAAAAGGCGCCCCGCGATGCGGAACGCCTTGTGGTCTTATTGCAGCACTATTCAGTGCGCTGTTGCTGTATCCCCAGAGGAGGACTTGGCTGCAAGCGTCGCTGCCGCTGCTGCATCTTCCGCTTCCTGATCCCATTCAATAGGCTCAGGTTGTGAAATCAGCGCGTGTTCCAGCACTTCCGATACATGCTTCACAGGAATAATCGTCAGGCCCTGTTTCACGTTCTCGGGGATATCCGGAAGATCCTTTTCGTTCTCTTCAGGGATCAGTACCGTCGTGATGCCACCGCGCAAGGCTGCCAGCAGTTTTTCCTTCAAACCACCGATTGGCATTGCGTTACCGCGCAAGGATACTTCACCTGTCATCGCGATATCCTTGCGGACCGGAATTTGCGTCAGCACCGATACAATGGAAGTTACCATCGCAAGACCAGCAGACGGACCGTCTTTCGGTGTTGCCCCGTCAGGCACGTGCACGTGAATGTCCAGCGTGTCGAACTTCGGTGGCTTCACACCGATCTTCGGACTGATTGACCGCACGTAGGAGCTTGCCGCGTCGATGCTCTCTTTCATCACATCGCCGAGCTTACCTGTGGTCTTCATCCGGCCTTTGCCCGGCAATCGCAGCGCTTCGATATGCAGCAACTCGCCACCCACCGATGTATAGGCCAGACCGGTCACAACCCCGACCTGATGCTCCTGCTCTGCCAATCCGTAGCGGTGCTTGCGTACACCAAGGAACTCATCAAGATTGTCGCCGTTCACAGTCACGCTGTCGGCTTCTTTCTTGACGATCTTGGTCAACGACTTCCGCGCTACCTTTGCGATCTCGCGTTCAAGGTTCCGAACACCAGCTTCACGCGTGTAGTACCGGATCATCCCCTGAATGGCGGAATCCTCGATTGAGAACTCTTTGGCTTTCAGACCGTGGTTCTTGACCTGCTTGCTTACCAAGTGCTGCTTGGCAATTTCCAGCTTTTCGTCTTCGGTGTAACCCGACAGCGGGATGATCTCCATGCGGTCAAGCAACGGCCCAGGCATATTGTAGCTGTTCGACGTGGTCAGGAACATCACGTTCGACAGGTCATATTCGACCTCAAGATAGTGATCCACAAAGGTGGAGTTCTGTTCCGGATCAAGCACTTCAAGCATTGCGGACGCAGGATCACCCCGGAAATCCTGACCCATCTTGTCAATCTCGTCGAGCAGGATCAGCGGGTTCGTGGTTTTCGCCTTTTTCAGCGCCTGAATGATCTTACCGGGCATGGAGCCGATATAAGTCCGGCGGTGACCGCGAATTTCGGATTCGTCACGTACGCCGCCCAGCGAAATACGGATAAACTCCCGTCCTGTCGCCTTGGCCACTGATTTACCAAGCGAGGTTTTACCCACACCCGGAGGGCCGACCAAACACATGATCGGACCTTTCAGCTTGCTTGAGCGCTGCTGCACCGCCAGATATTCGACGATACGTTCTTTAACCTTTTCCAGACCGTAGTGATCATTATCCAGAATCTCCTGCGCCTTGCCGAGGTTCTTTTTAGTCCGTGATTTCACGCCCCACGGGATCGACAGCATCCAGTCCAGATAGTTGCGCACGACTGTTGCTTCGGCGGACATCGGGCTCATGTTCTTGAGCTTTTTCAGTTCCGCATCCGCCTTTTCGCGCGCCTCTTTGCTCAACTTGGTTGCGGCGATTTTCTCTTCGAGTTCGGCGACTTCGTTCTTGCCGTCCTCGCCGTCGCCCAGCTCTTGCTGGATCGCTTTCATCTGTTCGTTCAGATAATACTCGCGCTGTGTCCGCTCCATCTGCGATTTGACGCGGGTTTTGATCTTTTTCTCGACCTGCAGAACTGACATCTCGCCCTGCATCAGACCATACACTTTTTCCAGCCGCTCGGACACGGAAAGCGTCTCCAGCAGATCCTGTTTCTGGTCTACCTCGATACCAAGGTGGCCCGCCACCAGATCAGCCAGACGCGCAGCCTCATTGGTTTCACCAACGGCGCTCAGCGCCTCATCAGGCACGTTCTTTTTGACCTTGGCATAGCGCTCGAATTCGTCCCCGACGGACCGCAAAAGCGCTTCCGTTGTGGCCGCATCGCCCGGCATCTCGGTCAGATACTCAGCGCGTGCTTCAAAGAAGTTATCGTTTTCAAGGTATTCCGTGATCCGCACACGCGCCTGGCCTTCGACAAGCACTTTGACAGTGCCATCGGGCAGCTTCAGCAGCTGCAACACATTGGCCAACACGCCTGCTTTGAAAATACCGTCTGCTTCGGGATCATCCTCACCGGGGTCGATCTGGCTCGACAGCAGAATTTGTTTATCATCCGCCATCACTTCTTCCAAAGCGCGGACTGACTTTTCGCGACCTACAAACAGCGGCACAATCATATGTGGAAATACGACGATATCACGCAGCGGCAGTACCGGGTAGGACGCGTTAAGTGGCTCTAACATGCTCAATTCCTTATCTTAGCAAGACAGTTCCGGTCCCAATCTTAGGCAACCAACGCCATCTCCTGTTCAGAAGCAGATATGTGCACCTGCCTCATAAGTTTCAATCCCTTATGTCCGGGACTTGGACCTATCATCGCTTGGCCGGAGGTCAGAGGCAACCACGCTTTTGGATGCCTTTGATCTATTCCGGCCCGAAAAGGCTCTTATGCCTACCCCTTCAGCGATGGATAATCCGTTAACCCCTCGCGCCCACCGCCATAGTAGGTGCTGGTGTTACCTTCATTCAGCGGCGCTTCCTGCTCGAAGCGCTCAACCAGATCGGGGTTCGCAATAAACGGACGACCGATCGCGATCATTTCAGCATGACCCGAAGCCGCGGCCTTGAGGGCCATATCGCGGTCGTAGCCGTTATTGGCCATGTAGGGCCCCTCAAATAGTGCGCGCAAAGCGTCGATGCTTTGACCTTCCGCCAAATCACGCGAACCGCCGGTCGCACCTTCGACCATATGCAAATAGGCCAGTCCGAACCGGTTCAGCCCTTCGATCACGTAAGTGAACGTCTCTTGCGGGTTCTCGTCGCTGATGCCGTTTGCGGGAGAAAACGGCGATAATCGAATGCCCACATGCGCACCGTCCCACGCTTCGGTCACGGCTTCCATGACTTCGAAAAGCAGCCGTGCGCGGTTTTCAAGACTTCCACCATAGGCATCCTCGCGCTCGTTGCTGGCTGTTTTAAGGAACTGGTCCAGCAAATAGCCATTGGCAGCATGCACTTCGACACCGTCAAAACCCGCCTTCTTTGCCATTCTGGTGGCATGTGCGTAGTCTTCAACAATGCGGGCCATCTCGCCAATTTCCAGCGCGCGCGGGTCCGATGTGGCCTCGAACCCGTTGGCCGTGAAAGTCTTGACGCCAGCATTCAACGCGGAAGGCGCGACAGGAGCCTGCCCGTCGGGCTGAAGGGACGTGTGGCTGATGCGGCCCACGTGCCAAAGCTGGATAACGATCTTGCCGCCTTCGGTATGAACGGCATCCGTGACCTTGCGCCATGCAGCCACCTGCCCTTCGGTGTAGATCCCCGGCGTTTGCAAATATCCTTTGCCCTCGCCACTGATCTGGGTGGCTTCGGTGATGATGATCCCGGCACCGGCGCGCTGGCGGTAATACTCTACGTGCATATCGCTGACTTCGCCGGTGTCATTGTCCGCACGGTTGCGCGTGAGCGGGGCCATAGCGATGCGGTTGGCCGCTTCGATGGCTCCGATGGTGACGGGGGTGAAAAGTGTATCGGTCATTGGAGTGATCTCTTTCGTTGGGTTGATGCTCACCTAAGCGCGCCGCCTGCCGCGACAAGCCCCCTGCCCTTTGGTCACACGCTTCGGCGGCCCCTGCAGGTCAAGGTCCTTCCCTCATTTCGCCCGATTTGACCATTAACCAAAGGAAGACATTCTGAAAATGGGGGCAAAATGCTACGCCTGATCTACCGCCAACGGCGACGCCTGATATTCACGTCCTTTTTCACAACGCTGGCGTTGATGATGATCACCATCCGATGGTTTTGGTTGCCCGGCGCCGTGGAAGGGCCGCACTGGATCGAGTTGATCGCACTGTTCCTCACGGCATTGATCGTATTCGTCTGCACCTTTGCGGTTGCCGCCCTCGTCGTGCTATTGGTACCGGGCTGGCGCACAATGTGCGAGCTGCTGGCGCTGATCTTTTTTGCTAACACCAGCCTCAGCCTTCTGTTTCCATCGATACTCGAATTGCCCTACGTCGGGGCTTTCATTCCCATAGGCGTTTGCTTTGGCATCCTTGCGCTGGTTTACGGCGAAGTGCTTGACCGGTTTCGCATCTGGGTCGATCACCGCACACGGCGCAGCTTTATCTCTCCTAAATCAGCGGGTGATCTGTGGCTTGAGCTTGTCCCCGGCGCTGCCCCGCTTGAAACCCATTGGGACAGTCTTTTGTGCGCGCTTGAGCCTGATCCCGATGACAGTGACAGCTATGAGGCGCGTTATGCGCTGGGGGCGTCGGTCTTTGAACATCAGACCATGACCATTCTGGAGAAAGACGCGCCGCATCACGCCAAATACCACCATGTGGGCGATGTGAATCCGAAAAACCGCAGTCTTGTCGAGGGAACCTTCGAGATATGGATCACGCCGCTTGACAAAGGCGGGTGCAAGGTAACGCTGGAAGCCAACCGCACGCTACTGCTGCTGCGCATTGCGCTGCTGATGTGGTTTGACGACAGCATCGGCGACCAGACCGACCATCTGCGCGCCCGCCATCTGGACCGCCGTGACTGGTCCATTTCAGGTCGCTGGCGGCGCAAGGTCGGGCAGTTCTCGTAAGCCTTATAGCGGCTCAATGTCGCCCTGCGCGCGGCCTGCGTGAAAATCCTGCTCCCATGCCGCAAATGTGCCTGCCGCAATCGCCTGGCGCATGCCGTCCATGATATCCTGAAAATAGCGCAGGTTATGCCAGGTTAATAACATCCCCGAGATCATTTCCTGACTGCGGAACACATGGTGAAGATAAGCCCGTGAATATTTCGTACAGGCCGGACAGGCGCAGTTTTCGTCCAAGGGGCGCGGATCATCCGCATGCCGTGCGTTCTTGATGTTCAACACACCTGCGCGCGTGAACACCTGCCCCGTACGTCCCGAACGTGATGGCAGCACGCAATCCATCATGTCGATGCCGCGTTTCACAGCCCCCACAATATCATCGGGCTTTCCCACGCCCATCAGATACCGCGGCTTGTCCTCGGGCAATTGGTCCGGCGCGTAATCCAGACAACCGAACATGGCTTCCTGCCCCTCGCCCACGGCCAGACCACCCACTGCGTAGCCGTCAAAACCGATCTCACGCAGCGCTTCTGCTGATTGTCCGCGCAAATCCTGCTCTAACCCGCCCTGCTGTATGCCAAAAAGCGCGTGACCGGGACGATCGCCAAACGCTTCTTTGGACCGCTTGGCCCACCGCATTGACAATTCCATGCTGGTGGCAATGCGGTCGCGATCCGCAGGCAGCGCCGGACATTCATCGAAACACATCACGATGTCAGAGCCAAGCAGCGCCTGTATCTCCATCGACCGTTCCGGCGTAATCTCGTGCTTGGACCCGTCGATATGGCTTTTGAAGGTAACACCCCGTTCCGTCAGCTTGCGCAAATCCGCCAGCGACATCACCTGAAACCCGCCTGAATCCGTCAGGATCGGCTTGTCCCAGTTCATGAATTTATGCAGCCCGCCCAAACGCGCAATCCGTTCAGCCGTGGGCCGCAGCATCAGGTGATAGGTATTGCCCAGCAGGATATCTGCCCCTGTCGCCGCAACGCTTTCGGGCATCATCGCCTTGACCGTCGCCGCTGTGCCCACGGGCATAAACGCGGGTGTGCGGATGTCGCCACGTGTGGTGTGGATCACACCAGTGCGTGCCTTGCCGTCCTGACCGAGTTTTTCGAAGCTGATCTGAGCCATAGCGGTTCCTCTGCGCGGGTGTGACGGTGCCTAAACCACTGCGGTAAAACTTGCAATCAGGCCGGTTTATCCCCACATATTGGGGGTATAGGACGAATAAAGGATAGCTTTGGTGGACATCGAACAGCTGATTATCGGAATTCTCGAAAATAACCTCGCTTGGCTGTTGTTGGCCGCTCTCGTGATCATTCTGATCGTCAAGTCGGTCAAGATTGTACCCCAGTCAGAACAGCACGTTGTGGAACGCTTTGGCCGCCTGCGCGCCGTGCTTGGGCCGGGCATCAACATGATCGTGCCATTCATCGACCGGATCGCACATAAAATCTCTATCCTTGAACGCCAGCTCCCCACTGCATCGCAAGACGCGATTACCCGCGACAACGTGCTGACACAGGTGGATACTTCGGTGTTCTACCGCATCACCGAACCGGAAAAGACCGTTTACCGTATCCGTGACGTCGATAGCGCCATCTCAACCACCGTCGCAGGTATTGTGCGCGCCGAGATCGGCAAGATGGATCTGGATGAAGTTCAAGCGAACCGCAATTCGCTGATCGACACGATCAAGGCGACCGTGGAACAGGCGGTAGACGACTGGGGCATCGAAGTGACCCGCGCCGAAATTCTGGACGTGAACCTTGATGCCGCCACCCGCGCCGCAATGATGCAGCAGCTCAACGCGGAACGCGCGCGCCGTGCGCAGGTGACAGAGGCCGAAGGCTCCAAACGTGCGGTCGAACTAGCGGCTGATGCGGAACTCTACGCCTCAGAGCAAACCGCAAAAGCCCGTCGCGTTCTGGCCGAAGCCGAAGCCTATGCAACACAAGTGGTGGCTGTCGCTATCAATGAAAACGGGATCGAAGCGGCACAATACCAGATTGCGCTCAAACAGGTAGAAGCTTTGGGCGCTATGTCGGGTGCCGATGGCAACCAGACAGTGATTGTCCCTGCTGAGGCTGTCGCCGCATTCTCGGATGCGTTCAAACTGCTCAAAGGACGCTCATGATGGCTGATTACCTGACACTTTGGTGGGTCTGGATCAGCATTGCATTGGTCCTTGGCGTGATTGAGCTGCTTGCACCGGGTTTCATCTTTCTTGGTTTTGCACTCGGGGCAGTTTTCATTGCGGGTGTGGTCGCGCTTTTTGCTTGGTCCAACATCCCGGCTCTGCTGGCGCTCTTCGCTGTATTATCACTCCTCTCATGGATCGGACTTAGGGCAGTGTTCCGCTCGCAATCCAGTGGCGCAAGGATTGTTACACGGGATATTAACGATAACTGAGACACTGTTGAGGTTGTCACACCGCCCTGCTAGAGCACGGCTTTCGTCAAGGGATGGGCAGAATGGAAAAACTGAATTTCGGTTGGGAAGAATGGATCGCTCTACCGGATCTCGGTTTGCCGGCGATCAAGGTAAAGGTCGACACTGGCGCACGCACGTCTGCGCTGCACGCCCATGATATTGAGACCTTCGGATCAGCGGCCAAGCCCAAAGTGCGCTTTAACGTGCATCCCATCGCGGGTCGTGAAGATATCGTAATCACCTGCTCGGCACCGCTTGTGGACCGCCGCGAGGTGACCTCGTCCAACGGCGAATCCGAACAGCGATACGTGATCGAAACCAAGCTTGAGGTCGGCGGCCAAAGCTGGCCTATCGAAGTAACGCTGACCAACCGCGCGGGACTGGCCAGCCGGATGCTTCTCGGGCGACAGGCGCTGAACGATCATATCACGATTTCGGCGACCGAACGGCGCCTGCAACCCGACCTGAGCTATGATGTCTACCACAGTGCTGCCGTGCGACAGACTGCTCCCAAGCGCGCACTGCGGATTGCTGTGCTTAGCCGTGAGGACAACTATTCAACACGCCGGTTGGTCGAGGTCGGGGAATCGCGCGGACACACAGTTGAAGTAATCGACACAACCCGCTGTTATATGGCAATTAATGCTATGGCGCCCGAGGTGCATTATGACGGGAAACGTCTGCCACGGTATGACGCTGTAATTCCGCGCATCGGTGCATCTATCACCCCCTACGGGACTGCCGTAATCCGTCAGTTCGAAACCATCGGCACATACTGCGTTAACGGCAGCAGCGGCATCACTGCCAGCCGTGACAAACTGCATGCACACCAAGTGCTTGCCAGCAAACGGATCGGCATGCCAACAACTGCTTTCGCGGCCTCACCCAAGGACACGTCGAACCTTATGGGGCTCGTCGGAACCGCACCGTTGATCGTGAAACTGCTGGAATCGACACAAGGCAAAGGTGTCGTGCTGGCAGAGACAAAAAAGGCCGCCGAATCCGTGATTGACGCGTTCCGTGGCCTGAAGGCGAACTTCCTCGTTCAGGACTTCGTCAAGGAAGCGGCTGGCGAAGACATCCGCTGTCTCGTGATTGCGGGTAAAGTCGTCGCGTCAATGAAACGTACCGGTGCAGATGGTGATTTCCGTTCAAACCTGCACCGCGGCGGGTCGGCTAAGGTGGTGCGCATATCCAAAGAGGAACGCGACACCGCGCTGCGTGCGGCCCGCGCTTTTGGACTGGGCAAGGCCGGCGTCGATCTTCTGCGCTCCGAAAGCGGCCCGAAGGTGCTTGAGGTAAACTCCTCCCCGGGCTTTGAGGGCATCGAAAAGGCGACCGGCAAAGACATCGTCGGCAAACTTTATGACGAGATCGAAGCGCGCGTTAAACCGCAGCCGGTGCGCAAACGCAAAGGTGCGTAGTGTATCCGGTATTTAACTGTTTCTACCGGGTCGGAAAGTAATCGCCAGTGACACAACTTTAACAGTTACCCGGCAAGGCGTTTCAGGTATGAAGCGCCAACACAAAAAAAGACAAGCAGGCATATGTTCAGCGAAAAAAAGCAGGGTGCCCCGCACCCGACCGCCGGTCCCGCACGGGATTGGGTCAGAATCCTCTCGCAATACCGTGAGCCAAGCACGTGGCGCAGCACCTTTGAGCTGGCCGTTACACTCGGCCCGTTTCTGGTTCTATGGGTGTTGGCGTGGATGGCCCTGTCGGTCAGCGGATGGCTGACATTGGCACTTTCCTTGTGCAATGCTGCGTTTCTCCTGCGCCTGTTCGCGATCCAGCATGACTGCGGCCACGGCGCTTTCTTCAAGAACCGCACGCTCAGCGATTGGGTTGGACGCGCCATTGGCGTATTGACGCTGACCCCATACGATGTCTGGCAGCGGTCCCATGCGATGCACCACAGCACGTCAGGCAATCTGGGCAGACGCGGCATGGGCGATGTCCATACGCTGACCCTCGCCGAATACAATGCGTTGTCCGGCTTCAACCGGTTGAAATACCGCCTTTATCGCCATCCGATTGTTCTTTTCGGTCTCGGGCCGGGATACCTGTTTTTTCTGCAAAACCGTTTGCCGCTCGGTCTGATGGCAAAGGCCCGCTATTGGACCTCCGCGATGAGCACGAACGCCGCGATCCTGATCGCGCTGGTGGTGATTATTTACTTCGGGGGCATTCTGCCCGTTCTGCTCATTTTCCTGCCGTCCACCCTGCTGGCGGCGACGGCCGGTGTCTGGCTTTTCTACGTACAACACCAGTTTGAGACGACCCATTGGGAAGATGATGACAGCTGGGATTTGCATGCCGCAGCCCTGCACGGCAGTTCGCATTACATCATGCCCAAACCGTTGCAATGGCTAAGCGCCAACATCGGCATTCACCATGTGCATCATCTGTATAGCCGCATTCCTTTCTACCGCCTGCCTGAGGTCCTGCGCGATCATGAAGCGCTGGCAGACAGCAACCGCATGACGATCCGTGAAAGCCTGCTGAATGCGCGGCTTCATTTGTGGGATGAGGACAGCAAACGCCTTTTATCTTTCCGACAGGCACGTAAGCTCACAACGTCCTGACAGCTGTTATTGCTTCATCTCATCGCCGGACACATCCTTCTGCGAGGCACCACTGGACGCACCGAACCTCAATCCCTATATAAACACTAAGATATGAATGAGGGCCCGATGACCGATCAATCCCAACCGATGGAAGGCACACCGCTTATTGCGCCTTCGACCACAGATCATCCGCTGTACGAGCAGGTCGTGGAGGCATGCCGCACGGTCTATGACCCTGAAATACCAGTTAATATTTATGAGCTGGGCCTGATCTACACCATCGACATCGACGCAGAGAACGCTGTCGACATCAAGATGTCGCTGACGGCACCGGGCTGTCCTGTTGCCGGTGAGATGCCGGGCTGGGTTGCTGACGCGGTTGAGCCGCTCGCAGGTGTCAAGCAGGTCAACGTTGAGTTGGTCTGGGAGCCGCCTTGGGGCATGGATATGATGTCTGACGAAGCGCGGCTTGAACTGGGATTCATGTAAGCGCCCTTGAGAAGACCGGCCTCGCCCCTTAGGTTGAGGCTAACAGGAGACAGAACATGTTCGGCATTCCAGGCAAGCAGGCGGTGACAATTACACCGAAAGCGGCGGCACAGATTACCAAGCTGATGACATCGGCAGGCCATGCGGGCTTGCGGATCGGCATCAAGAAAGGTGGATGTGCAGGCATGGAATATACCATGGAATACGTCGACGAAGCCGATCCGAACGACGAAGTCGTCACTCAGGATGGCGCATGTGTGATGATTGCCCCAATGGCGCAGATGTTTCTCTTCGGTACAGAGATTGATTATGAAACCAGCCTTCTGGAATCCGGTTTCAAGTTCAACAACCCCAATGTGACCGAGGCCTGTGGCTGCGGCGAGTCGATCAAATTCGATGAAAGCCTGTCCGCACGGTGAGCCTTTCGGCCTCCGATATCGAATTTGCGAAAGAGCTTTTTTCTACCATTCCCGACGTTACAACTCGCCGTATGTTCGGCGGTATGGGACTTTATTCGTCTGGCGTGATCTTTGCGCTGATGCGGTCTGATGGGCAAATCCTTATCAAAGCCACTGATGGGCCCTTCGCTGAGCGGCTGGCAGATATGGGGGCCGAACGCTGGACATACACCCGCAAGAGCGGGACGAAATCCTCCATGCCCTATATGACGTTACCTGATGCAACCTTGGATGATCCTGCTATGGCAGGTCAGCTGGCAACCGAAGCTCTTGCCGATCTTGCCTGACAGTCTCAGGGTTTTTGCAAATGCACGTAGGTCTCGTTGTACCGCGCAGCGAGGTGCTCACCGGCTTTGATCATCCGGTCAGCGCCTTCAGGTGCTACATTGGTATCGTAAGCCGGATTAAAGAATAGCGGCACCGAGATACGCTCGTCATTCCCGCCCACGACCCGATGCGGGGTCGCGCGCACCAGACCGTCGCTCCAAAATTCCATCATCTCACCGAAATTAATGATAAATTCACCGGGAGCTGCGGAAAGCGGAATCCACCCCCCACCACGTTTGCGGACCTCCAGACCCGGCGACCCGTCTGTCGCCAGAAGGGTCAGGCAGCCGTAATCCGTATGGGTGGCAATTCCGAAATCCTTTGAACCTGCCCAAGCCGGACGCGCGGGATAATAATTGCCGCGCAAAAGCGCCATCGGAGCGTCGAATGCACCCTCAAATACCTCAGCAGACAGGTCAACGGCCCGCGCGACGCCGCGCAGCACATCCATCGCGACAGCGCAGGCATCAGTATAGTACTGCCGGATCACAGCTTCGAATTCCGGCGGATTGGAGGGCCAGCAATTTGGCGCATAAAACGGCTCGGACAGGCGCGGATCGCCGTCCGGCAGCGTCAGGCCCGCGTCGAAGAATTGTTTATAATCAGGATTCGCATCAGGATCGACCTGTTCCGATCCCGCAGCCCCCCAGCCACGGTTTGATCCGGTCTTTGCCATGTCACAATTTGATTTTTCGGCCTCCGGCAGTTTGAAAAAGCTCCGGTAGGTCTCGATCACAGCGCTTACGCGCTTCGCATCCAAGGCCGTATTATGCACCTTGGCAAAGCCCACATCCGTTGCGGCCTTATGCATGCCCGCTACTGCATCGGCGTCGCCTGCGGCCAGCTGTGCAAGGTCAATTCGGGGAATCATCGAGGCGTCCTTTCGCATTGATCTGTGCCGTGCCTACCAGCAACATCCCCCACGCTAAAGGGCCGACCGCCACAGCGTTGCCTCACCCCATGCGTGGTGCTAGGTCTTGCATGAAAATGGGAAAGGATGACGATGCGCCGTAAAATCGCTGCTGGAAACTGGAAGATGAATGGCACCGCTGCCGCCTTGTCAGAAGTGACCGCAATGGGAGAGAACCTCCCGCCTGCCCCGCCCACCGTTGTGATCTGCCCCCCCGCTCCGCTTTTGTCGCAAGCCTGTGTCGTGTCGATGCCATTCGGCATTCAGATCGGCGGACAGGACTGTCATGCCGAAGCTTCCGGTGCTTTCACAGGTGATACATCCGCAGCAATGGTGGCAGACAGCGGTGCGACTTATGTGATCGTGGGCCACTCGGAGCGCCGAGATGCGTATCGCGAGACCGATGCTGACGTCGCTGCCAAAGCGCAGGCCGCATGGACCGCTGGCCTTACCGCGATTGTCTGTGTCGGTGAGGATCTTGAACAGCGTACATCGGGCAAAACACTTGATGTAATCAAGGCGCAACTCTCCGGCTCTGTGCCCGATGGCGCAAGTGATGATACCCTCGTCGTCGCCTATGAGCCTGTTTGGGCAATTGGCACTGGTAAGGTGCCGGAGCTTGCCCAGATCGAAGAGGTACACGATTTCATCCGCGCGGAACTGACCAGCCGTTTCGGTGCCGAGACCTCTGACAGGATTTCGCTGCTCTATGGCGGTTCCGTCAAAGCGGAAAATGCCGCAACGATCTTTCAGGCGGCAAATGTAGATGGCGCACTCGTGGGCGGTGCATCGCTCAAGGCCGCAGATTTCAGCCCGATTATTGCAGCACTGGCTGCGAGCTGACCCAAGAAACTTCTGAATGAAAGAGGGCGGCGCATCGGTTGGATGCGCCGCCCTTTCACATTCCTGAGGCAGTAACGTTATTTCGTGATGATCTCCGGCCCCATCATCATTGTCGGCAACCATGTGCTGAGGATCGGGATGTAAGTCACCATGATCAGGAAGACAAAGAGCACAGCAAGGAAGGGCAGCGCCGCCTTGACCACGTTCATCATCGGCATGTTCGCCACGCCCGACGTCACGAACAGGTTGAGCCCCACCGGCGGCGTGATCATCCCGATCTCCATGTTCACCACCATGATGATGCCAAGGTGGATGGGGTCGATCCCCAGTTCGATCGCAATCGGGAACACCAGCGGTGCCACAATGACGAGCAGACCTGACGGCTCCATGAATTGTCCACCGATCAGCAGGATGATGTTGACGATGACCAGAAACATGATGGGTCCAAAGCCCGCATCGAGCATGGCTGCCGAAATCTGTTGCGGGATCTGCTCGTCCGTCAAAACGTGCTTGAGGATCAGCGCATTCGCGATGATGAACATCAGCGTCACGGTCAGCTTGCCGGCCTCAAACAGCGTATTGCGGGTGTCGCGGTGGAAGAACACTGTGACCAGCGCCAGTGGTTTTTTCAGGAGCGAGATATTGTTCCCGTCGCCATCCACGTGCAGCGGCCCCATATCACGGTAGACAAAGCTCGCGATGAAGAACGCATAGACGGCCGCGACCGCAGCCGCTTCGGTCGGAGTAAAGATACCGCCATAGATGCCGCCCAGAATGATTACGATCAGGAACAGGCCCCAGCCCGCCTCAAGACCACTGCGGCGCACCTCGCCCCAACCTTGCCAATCACCTTTCGGCAAGTTGCGCACCTTGGCGATGATGTAGATCGTCAGCATCAGCATGAAGCCCGCCAGCAGACCCGGGATCACGCCCGCAAGGAACATCCGACCAACAGATACATCTGTGGCAGATGCATAGACCACCATCACGATGGAGGGCGGGATCAGGATGCCAAGTGTTCCCGCAACCGCAATGACACCGGCGGCGAAGTCTTTGGTATAGCCGACTTCACGCATACCGACGATGACGATGGAGCCGATGGCCACAACCGTTGCAGGCGACGATCCGCTAAGTGCAGCAAAAAGCATACAGGCAAAGACGCCCGCAATCGCCAGACCACCAGGCAAGTGCCCCACCAGCGCAATAGAGAAGCGAATGATCCGCCGCGCCACACCGCCCGTAGACATGAAGCTTGAGGCAAGAATAAAGAACGGGATCGCAAGGAGCGTGTAGTGCCCTGCCATCGCCTGAAACAAGGTCTGCGCAATCGACGCCATTGAGGTATCGGACAGGACAAGCAGAAACATGATCGACGAAAGGCCCAGCGACACAGCAATCGGCACGCCGATCAGCATGAGGCCGACAACCATCGCGAATAGAACAATAACTTCCATGGTCTTAGTTCTCCGCGTTCAGGTGCTGGACATCTTTGATGTCGTCTTCGGCCTCGTGGCTCACGATCATGCTGTCTTGTGTGCCGCGGATCACCCGCAGAGTGGCCTGAATGAACCGAAAGACCAGCAGCGCCATACCGAAAGGCAGCATCGCATAGGGGATGAAGCGCGGCAGCTTCTCATAGGCTTCGCCCTCGTTCATGATCGGCTCGATCCAGCGCAGAAATTCTGGGAAGGGTATATCGATCACCTCGTACCAGGCCTGATCACGCGTCGGCAGGAAACCGGTAGGGAACCAGCGGCCCGATGTGACATCCAGCCCTGCGAAAGGTGCCCAATAATCCCAAGCCCCCTTCAGCAGCATCACGGCATATAGAATACAGATCAAACCGACGAACACAGCCAGCATTCGCCGCGTGCCGCCGGAGAAAAGGTTGATAACGGCATCCACCCCAAGGTGCGCCTTGACCTTAACGGCGTAAGAAACACCGAAAAGCACAAGCCAGGCGAACAGAAACGTAACTGCCTCAAGGCCCCAGATCAGGCCGGTGTTAAAGCCGTAACGCAGGACCACGTTGATAAAGGTAATGATCGTCATCAGACCAAGGATGATGGCGATGAAAGTCTCTTCAAGCTCATTTACAAACCGCCCCAGTGGGGTGGCCGCAACATATGCATGGGACATAGGGGCGCTCCTTTGCGCAGGAGGAATGCGAGGGCTGGCGCGCGCAATATGGGCACGCGCCAGCGCAGTGTCACCTTGCCCGGCGTATCGCGGGACAAGGAGGGATCACCGGATCAATGCTTGGCGTTGATCGCCTGAGCCGCGTCGATGTTCTCCTGACCGACGTCACCCTTGAACTCTTCCCAAACGGGCTTCATCGCAGAGACCCACTGCTCACGACCAGCGGCGTCCAGTTCACGCACAACGCCACCGGCTTCTATGATCGCGGCCTTCGCATCTGCGTTCACCTTAGACGATTCAGCGTTACGCGTTTCGGTCACTTCGCTGACAATGGTCATCAGCTGGTCGCGCACGTCCGCGTCCAGTGAATCGACCCAGTCAACAGATGTGACCAGCATGTAGTCGATGATACCGTGGTTGGTTTCGGTGATGCCGTCCTGCACTTCAAAGAACTTCTGGCCATAAATGTTGGACCATGTGTTCTCTTGACCGTCGACAACGCCCGTTTGCAGAGCACCGTACACTTCGGAGAATGCCATCGGCTGGGGTGAGCCGCCCATCGCCGCCATCTGAGCCTTGAGCACGTCAGAGTTCTGGACGCGGAATTTCAGGCCATCGGCATCTGTTGGCAGGTTCAGCGGCTTGTTGGCCGACATCTGCTTCATGCCGTTGTGCCAGAACGCGAGGCCCAAAAGTCCACGACGCGTCATGCTTTCTTTCATCGCCTGACCGGTTTCAGAGTTCTGGAACTCGTCCACTGCGTTGATGTTCTTGAACATGAACGGCAGATCAAAGATGCGGAATTGCTTGGTGAACTGCTCGAACTTGGAAAGCGAAGGTGCGGCCAGCTGGACGTCACCCTGCAACAGCGCCTCGAGCACCTGATCATCGTTATAAAGCGTGGAGTTCGGGAAAACCTCAAGGCAGGCTTTGCCGTTCATCTCGTCATTGACGCGCTGTTGCAGCAGGGATGCGGCGATGCCTTTGGGGTGTTTGTCAGTGTTCGTTACGTGGCTGAACTTGATGACGATTTCGCCATCATCACAGGCCGCAGCAACAGCGCCAGCGGATACGGACAGGGCCAATGCGGCCATGGTCAGGAATTTCATGGTGTCTCCTCCCAGAGATATAGAATCGTTGTTTGGCAGACATTCGCCTGCTCTGCCGTCATAAGGACGAAGATCGCGATTCCTCACAAGACTGTGACAGCGAAGGGAAAGTTTCGACGTTTTGCCATTAAAAAACAGAGCTGTAGCTCTCTTAGTTAATCTTTCAGGAGTTGCGCGACATAAAGCCTGTGCGAAATATCGCACAACGAAAGCCGCCCATGTGCGGAAATCCGCACACCGATCAGGGGCGGAAGCTCTCTGCTCGAATACCGTAGCGTGCCAGCTTGTCATAGAATGTCTTACGCGGCAGCTTGAGCGCCTCCGCCGCAGTAGTGGCCTGTCCACCGGATCGGCGCAGCGCCGCTTCCAAGAGTGACTTTTCCACCATCGACATCTGCTCAGTAAGGCCAAGTGCAGCGTCGGGGACAGCATCTTCGGGCATGCCCATGACAAAGCGCATCGCCGCAGACATGAGCGCACGGGCGTTTCCCGGCCAGTCCCGCGCCATGAGGCCTGCAATCACATCTGCCGTCACCTCGGGGACCTCAAGGCCTGCCTGCTCTGCCGCCTGAGCCGTGTAGCGGCGAAACAGATCAGGGATGTCTTCGGGCCGCTCTGCCAGTGACGGGATGCGGATGCTGAGCGTCTCCAGACTGTAATAGAGGTCTGCGTTAAACCGGCCGTTCTGCACGTCTGCCACCAGATCGCGCGTATTGCCGGCCATCAGGCACACATCGCGCACACCTTCGTCTGCTTCGCTTAAGGTAAGCTGCAATTGAGCAGGAAGTTGGGAAATTTCATCCAGGAACAGGCTGCCGCCCCGCGCCTCTTCCAGCGCCGACGCCAGACTGTCGGCCGTCATACCGCCAGCCGCCCGTTTTACGAATGGTGCCTTTGATCGCGTGGTACAAAGATGCACAACCTCCGCCACCTTTGATATGCCGGACCCCGCAGCGCCCGTAATAAGCGCATCGCCCTCAGCCTGCGCTACCAGCCGGATTTGCCGGCGCAACCCTTCGGCCAGATCGGACGTTCCAAAGATCATTCGTGCTGGCGGATCGCCGGTCTCTACCATCTGACGCAGGCGCCGGTTGTCTTGAACAATTGCCCGCGTCCGCAAAGCACGTTCCAGAACGGCAACCAGATCGGCAGGCGCGCAGGGTTTCTCCAGAAAGCCGAAGGCACCCTGCCCCATTGCGGACACAGCCATGGGGATGTCCCCCTCGCCCGTCAGCAGGATCACAGGCAGATCAGGGTCCTGACCATGGGCATACTCCAGCAAGTGAAAGCCATCGCGCCCCGGCATCCGCATGTCCGACAGGATCACACCGGCGAAATCCGGTGTGATGCGGTCTTTGGCGGCAACAAATGATCCCGCTGAAATCACTGTCATCTCTGCCAGCTCCAACGATTGCGCCAGCGCCTCACGCACTGCGGCATCATCATCCACAAGCAAAACAGTTCGGCTCATGCTGCAACCTCCGCAGGCATCGCGGTTTCAAGCGTGACGGTGAACACAGCGCCGCCATCGTGGGCATTCGTACCTTTGATCTGTCCACCAAAACTCTGCACGATACCATAGCTGATCGACAGCCCCAGCCCCATGCCGCTTGTCTCTCCGACTTTCTTTGTGGTGTAGAACGGGTCAAACACCTTATCAGGCATCTCAATCCCTGGTCCGCTATCGGCAAAGTGTACTGTCACGTTTTCTGACTGCTCAACACTGATATGAAGCACCTTTTGCGGGCTTTGCGCCATGGCGTCGACCGCATTGGTGATCAAATTTACAAAAACCTGTCCCAAACGTACTTCGCCGCCGCGCACCAATACGCTTTTTGGCAAAGGCTGCCAAATCAACTCGACGCCAGCGGCCTCCCTGTGTCCGCGGGTCAAGTCCATCGCCGTCTGCAATACACCAGCAAGGTCGATGCGGTCTTGCGCGATTTCCTCCTGACGGGCAAAGGCCCGCAGGTTCTGGATAATCCGCGCCATCCGCTGCGACATTTGTGAAATCCGCGTGAGGTTCTCTCCCACCCGATCCTCCTTGCCACGTTCAAGAAACTGCACAGCGTTTTCCGCAAATGACCGAATTGCCATCAGGGGCTGGTTCAGCTCGTGACTGATGCCCGCCGACATCTGCCCCAACGCGCTCAGCTTGCCTGCCTGAACCAAATCGTCCTGTGCACGCCGCAAGGCCGCCTGTGCCTCCTCGCGCTCCGCCGCCTCTGCCATCAGTTTTGCGTTGGTCTCGCTCAGAGCAACGGTCCGCTTTGCGACCCGCTGCTCCAACCGTGCATTTGCTGCTGTCAGTGTTCTTCGACGTTCGGAAGCGAAAAACAGGAGCGAGCCAAAAGCAAGGCAGAGCGCAGCCACGGCAGCGGCTTGTGCAAAAGCCAACGCGCGGGTTTGCGTCACATCAAGCAGAACTTCTCCGGTCATGCCGATTACGGGCAAGTCGCGGGTCATGTGCAAGGCCTCTCCCGGCAGGTAAGGTCCCCAGCCAAGGTTCCAAATTTCGTGGCGTCCGACCATATGAGACGAGAATGCAGGCGCGTCCCCTTGCGGTGGAATCAGCCCGGCGGCACCTTCGGGCCGCTTCCAGAACAAAAGCTCTGACCTGTTAGCGATATAGACCTCGCCGCTTGTGTCGGTAAAGAACGCAGCCGGATTGGTGCCGCGCCAATTATAGTCGATCCCGTTGAGGTCGGTGATCACAACAACCGCGCCCTGCACGCGCCCGCCTTCGCCGAACACCGGTGCTGCGTGAAAGAACGCCCGTTTCGTCAACGGCTCTGCGGGTCCATGTCCCCACCCCAACGCACCACGCAGCGCCCGCTCTACAAGTGGGAACCCACCCAAATCGCGCGGCGCACTATCAGAGGCCGATACCGCGATGCGTCCGTCCGACGACAAAACCAATACGTCCAACGCAGCTGATTTGTCCGCCACATCCAATAGCAAATCGCGCGCCCCCTCGCCCGCCCCGCGGCGCGCCGCAAGCCGGACCACAGGGTGATCCGACATAAGGACGGCAAGGTCGCGGTACCGCTGCAATTGCCCCACCAACCGGTCCCCCGCCAGTGCCAGATCCGCATCGCCACGCGCGGCCAGCAAATCAAGTCCTGTGTGATAGGCATACCGCCAGACGCCACCGGCAAGGATCACCACAATCCCAAGAAAGGCCAGCACAAGTGTGCCGCGTTGTCGAACTTCTCGTGTCATAGGGTCAGAGTGCCTGACCGCTCTTGCCTTGGCCAGAGCCTTTGGGTTTGGATGCGCCATGCACCACTTATCGCTCTCACCTCTCGACCCCGATTTTGTACAGGACCCCTACACCGCCTACGCACGGGCCCGCGCGGTTGGACCCGTTGGCTGGTGGGAAGACTACGGCATGCTGGCGGTCTTTGACGCCGCCACGGTTCAGGCGTTGTTGCGCGACCGGCGGTTGGGGCGCGCAAAACCCGCCTCTGCAACCACGCCGGTCCCCGATCATCTGCGCAACTGGGCAAAGGTTGAAGCGGCCTCGATGCTCGACATGGAGCCGCCCCATCATACCCGCCTCCGGTCTTTGGTTGTCAGAGCGTTCACCTCGCGCCGCATCGCAGGTCTGACGCCGGACATCGAAGCGGTCACAGCAGAACTTCTCGACACGTTGCCTGACAGCCCCTTCGATCTGATCCCCGCTTTCTGCACGCAATTGCCGGTGCGCATTATCGCACGTCTTCTGGGTGTGCCCGAAGAGATGTCCGACGATTTGCTGGCTTGGTCGAACGCTATGGTCGCCATGTATCAAGCAGGCCGCACACGCACCACAGAAGAAGCAGCCAATGCCGCGAGCAAGGCTTTCACCATGTTCCTGGAAAGCTACATCGACGCGCGGCGAAATGATCCGCGTGACGATCTGATTACCGAATTAATCAGCGCAGAACAGGATGGCGAAAAGCTCTCGACCGATGAACTGATTGGCACCTGCATTCTGCTATTGAATGCAGGGCATGAGGCGACGGTACACAGCCTTGGGAACACGGTGAAATGTCTGTTGGAGCATGGGACACCCGCCGCAGCACTTGCCCCCGACAGGATCGCCGCAACAGTGGAAGAGCTGTTGCGCTATGACCCGCCGCTCCACATGTTCACGCGTTTCGCCAAAGAGAACATTGATTTCGGCAGCTTCTCCTTGGCCAAAGATCAGGAAATCGCGCTCATCCTCGGGGCGGCGGGCCGCGATCCGGCTTTGTATGACACCCCCGACAGGTTTGAGCCTGCGCGCCAGCCCAATCCCCACGCGGCCTTCGGCGGCGGTATCCATTTTTGCGTCGGTGCCCCGCTGGCACGGCTTGAGCTTCAAACAGCCCTGCCCGCGCTTTTTGCGCGACTGCCTAATATGACCCTTGCTGCCGCACCACAGTACGCCGACAGCTACCACTTTCACAAACTCGACCGGCTGATGATCGACCCGCGAAGCTGAGCGGGGTCAAGGATCGCAAGGCGACCAATCTCTGATTAGCTTGTCCTTGAGGCCGCTCGGTTTTGCATGAAAACTCGGTGAAGGTCGTTCAGGACGCACTGCGCCCTGAACACCGTCTCAGCAAAAAAACGAACCGCCGCACCAACCGCGCTGACATCACGTCATGGGCTCACGTATCCCATACGCACCTTAAAAAGTAATCGCGCCTAAGCGCGGCCTTCGGATCACTCCATCACAGCGGGAGCATGACCGTCGACTTGATTTCCTCCATCGACAGGAGCGCTGTCACGTTGTGTACACGCACCTCGGAAATAAGCGCCTGATAGAAGACATCATAAGCACGTGCATTCGCAACACGCACCTTGAGGATATAGTCGATGTCGCCCGCCAGCCGGTGCGCTTCTTGCACTTCTGCACGGTCCTGCAACGCCTTGAGAAAACGAGCCTGCCAGTCCGCGTCATGCTCTGAGGTGCGGATCAGGACAAAGAAACACGCCTCAAACCCCAAGGCTTCGGCATCAAGCATCACAGTCTGCTGACCGATCACCCCTGCCTCTTTTAACTTACGAATCCGGTTCCACACCGGCGTCTTGGAGGAGCCTACCTGCTTGGCAATTTCATCCAGCGATTGACTGGCATCACGCTGCAGCTCCGCCAGAATTTTCCGATCCGTCTCGTCAATCCGGACATTCATTTCGCTTTCCCCCTCTCTCCTGGGTCAATAGTTCTAGCTCGCAGCACATCGGGAACAAACGTCCTTATCTGGCAAGTCTACTGGCGCAATATCGGAATAATTTCCTATATACAAGGTCACGCCAACGCTTACGGAGCACGCACGCTATGGATCACTTTCCCATCTTCCTCGCCACCGCAGGACGGCGCATCGTGGTCAGTGGCGGCGGCGATGCAGCACTCTCAAAGCTGCGCATCCTGATGAAATCCTCTGCGCGCATCACCGTGTTTGCAGCGCATCCAGCGACCGAGATCACAACATGGGCCGCTACAGGCAAGCTCACACTTGTACGCCGTACCTTCGACCATGGCGATACCATCTGTGCTGCGCTGTTTTACGGTGCGAACGAAGACGATGCTGAAGACAAGCGCACAGCCGCGATTGCACGTGCAGAAGGCGCATTGGTGAATATCGTCGACAATCTGGGCGACAGCCAGTTCATCACACCTGCCATCGTTGACCGTGATCCTGTCACCATCGCGATTGGCACCGAAGGCGCAGCGCCTGTCCTCGCACGTGCCATTAAGGCGGATCTCGAAGAGCGTTTGCCGCAGTCATTGGGCACACTGGCGCGGATCGGCAAAGCCTTTCGCACGGCGTCCTACGCGCTGCCATTCGGACGTGCCCGCCGCGATTTCTGGCGGGACTATTACTTTAATTCCGGCCCGAAGGCGATGACAGAGGGCGAAGAACATGTGCGCCCCGCGCTCGACGCTCTGCTCGAGAGCCACAAGACCAGAACCGCCCGTGACGGCCACGTGGCATTCGTCGGCGGCGGTCCGGGTGATCCCGAACTGCTTACACTGAAAGCCCGTCGCGCATTGGATGAGGCAGACGTGGTAATCTACGACCGCCTGATTTCCCCCGAAATTCTGGAACTGGCACGGCGCGAAGCGGTGATGATTGACGTTGGCAAAGAAGGCTTTGGCCCGTCTACAAGCCAGGAGACTATCAATGCGCTGCTGGTTGAGCATGCCCAGACAGGTGCGCAGATTGTTCGGCTGAAATCCGGCGACGCCACGGTGTTCGGGCGGCTGGACGAGGAAATCGAAGCCATCGACGTGCATGGGATCGGCTGGCATATCGTGCCGGGCATCACTGCGGCTTCTGCAGCAGTTGCCTCTATCGGTCAGTCACTCACCCGCCGTGGCCGCAATGCCTCCGTTCGTTTTCTTACCGGCCACGACATGAAAGGCTTTGCAGATCATGACTGGGCGCAGCTTGCCCGACAGGGCGAAGTCGCAGCCATCTATATGGGCAAGAAGTCAGCCCGCTTTGTGCAAGGCCGTCTTCTGATGCACGGCGCAGACAGAGCAACACCCGTCACCGTAATCGAGAACGCATCCCGCCCCGAGCAACGCGTCCTTGAAACGACGCTCAACCGGATGGCGGAAGATCTTGCAGAGGCAAACATGACCGGCCCAGCCCTTACTCTTTACGGTCTTGCGCCACGTGCAGCCCTACAAACAGTCACGGAAATTCCGCTTGAGGAGATGGCATAATGCCCAAGCCTTTTACCCCCAAAGTTGTCACTGCCAACGCTCTTCTTGAAGGCGATGTCATCTATCTGAGTGCCGATGGCTGGACCCGCGATTTGTCGCAGGCCGATGTTCTGACCGACGAGGCAGACGCCGATCTGCGGTTGATTGAGGCTTCCGCGCAGGTCGACACTGTCGTTGGTGTCTATCTGGCCGATGTCGATGTTCAGGATGGTGTTCCTGTGCCGGTCCATTTCCGCGAGGCATTTCGTGCCAAAGGCCCGTCCAACTACATTCATGGCAAACAAGAAGCCCCCCAGCAGGAGCAACTCTGATGTACCACTATACAGATTTCGATGACGCGTTCCTCAAAGAGCGCAACGCACAATTCCGCGCTCAGGTCGAGCGCCGCATTGACGGTTCGCTGACAGAAGACGAGTTCAAACCTTTGCGTCTGATGAACGGTCTCTATCTGCAATTGCACGCCTACATGCTGCGTGTGGCGATCCCGTATGGCACGCTCAACAGCCGCCAGATGGAAAAGCTTGCGGATATCGCGGACAGGTGGGACAAGGGCTATGGCCATTTCACGACACGCCAGAACATCCAGTATAACTGGCCGGAGCTGCGCGATGTGCCGGATATGCTTGATGCGTTGGCCGAAGTGAACATGCACGCAATCCAGACGTCCGGAAACACAATCCGCAACGTCACTGCCGACCATTTTGCCGGTGCTGCTGCCGATGAGGTCGCCGACCCGCGGCCCGTTGCAGAGCTGATCCGCCAGTGGTCCACGGACCACCCCGAATTCCAGTTCCTGCCCCGCAAGTTCAAGGTCGCGGTCACAGGGGCGGCAGCAGACCGAGCGGTAATCAAAGCGCATGATATCGGTCTGCAAATTGTCGAAAAGGACGGTACACTCGGCTTCAAGGTGATTGTCGGCGGCGGCCTTGGTCGCACGCCCATGATCGGCAAGGTGCTTTATGAGTTCGTCAGCCAGGAGGACCTGCTGCCCACGCTTGAAGCCATCGTCAGCGTCTATAACCTGCTTGGCCGCCGGGACAACAAATACAAGGCACGGATCAAGATCACCGTGCACGAGAACGGCATCGAAGATATTCGTGCCCGTGTCGATTCACGCTACAAACTGATCCGCGAACAGTTTACCGGCATCGACCAGCAGATGCTTGCGCGGATTGAGGCTGACTTTGCCACGCCGACATTCGTGAAAAGCGACGTGACCCCCTACCACTCGACCTATCAGCACGACCCGCTGTTCCGCAGCTGGGCTGACACCAATATCGCGGCGCACAAGAACCCTGATTACGCCATTGTCTCGATTTCGCTGAAAGCGCACGGCAAAACGCCGGGCGATGCGACCTCGCGCCAGATGCGTTTAATGGCACAGCTTGCTAAACGCTACGGCCATGACGAACTGCGCATCAGTCACGAACAGAACGTGATCCTGCCTCATGTGCATAAGGGCGATTTGCCGTCCGTCTATTACGCGCTCAAAGCCGAAGGTCTGGGCACGGCGAACATTGGCTTGATCAGCGACATCATCGCATGCCCCGGCATGGACTATTGCGCGCTTGCGACAGCACGATCCATCCCGATCGCGCAGGAGATTGCTACCCACTTCGACGCGCTCAAGCTTGAGCACGAGGTCGGTCCGCTCAAGATTAAAATCTCGGGCTGCATCAATGCCTGCGGGCACCACCATGTGGGTCATATCGGCATCCTTGGTCTGGACCGTGCCGGCGTTGAAAACTACCAGATCACGCTGGGGGGTGATGGCACGGAAGACGCTCAAATCGGAGAGCGTGCCGGCCCGGGGTTCTCTGCGGATGAAATCATTCCGGCGGTGGAGCGTATCGTGATGGCCTATCTTGATTTGCGCGACAGCCCGGCAGAGACGTTCCTGAACACATACCGTCGCCTCGGCCTCGCGCCGTTCAAAGCGGCGCTCTATCCGGAAGCGGCAGCAAATGCCGCTTGATACGCCGCCACTTCACCCGTTGGGGCCTGCTTCTGCACCGTCCGAAGCATCGGGCGGGCCACAGGCGTCAACGGTGGCACGCCTTAACGTGCAGATGCGCCATCACGCGGCGCATGATGTGATGCGTGCAGCGGTTGGCGCGGTGCCAAACCTTGCGTTGGTGTCCAGCTTTGGGGCGGAATCCGTGGCGTTGCTGCACCTTGCAGCGCGTGTGAAAAAGGACCTTCCGGTTCTCTTTATCGACACAGAGATGCTGTTTCCTGAAACGCTGGCCTATCAGCGGGACGTTGCGCGCAAGCTGGGATTGACCAAGATTACCGTTATCCGTGCCGCTGACATCGCGGCGGCTGATCCCGATGGCACGCTCCACCGGACTGATCCTGACGCCTGCTGCGCGCTGCGCAAAACGGTGCCCCTTCAGGCAGCGCTGAAAAACTTTGACGGGTGGATCACCGGACGCAAGCGTTTCCAGTCCGGCACAAGGGCGCAGCTGCCACACTTCGAGACTGAGGAGCCCGAAGAAGGCGGCACATCGCGGGTAAAGGTAAATCCACTGGCGTTTTGGTCGGCGCAGGATGTGGCCGATTACATCGAGGAAAACAATCTACCGCGTCATCCGTTGGTTGCCCGCGGGTACCCTTCCATCGGTTGCGCACCCTGCACATCGCAGGTCGCCCCCGGAGAGGACCCTCGCGCGGGTCGCTGGCGCGACCAACCCAAAGACGAATGCGGCATTCATTTCGTAAACGGCAAAGCCGTCCGCTCAGGAGCATCATCATGACACAACTTATCACCGACGCAGGCTTTGTCGCCGACGACTGGACCGAAGGCTACTGCACCACTGAAGCGGCCAATGACTGCCGCTCACGCCACTTTGGCTCCGATACCCATCCGGAAGATATCGACCTTAGCGGTACGCTCGAGATGATCCGCATCGACTTTCCCTCTTCTGCGGATGGACGTGGCTTTACCATTGCCCGCGCTTTGCGTTTGCGCGGCTACACCGGACGCCTTCGTGCATATGGCCATATCATTGCGGACCAATATGCCATGGCACGCCGTTCAGGTTTCGATGAGGTCGAAGTCACGGACGAGATCGCGGCCCGTCAGCCATCCGAGCAGTGGCTCGCCCGCGCCGACTGGCAAGCGCACAACTACCAGTCCCGCCTGCGCGGCTGACCCCTGCGACGCGCAGTCCGATTGCGCGCCCCCTCCCTATCCCATAACAGTAAGGTCGCGAGGACAGCCTCGCGGTAATGAGACATGACAGAGCATTCCCAAGTGAATACACAAACCGCCAAGCCCGTCCCGACCCTGCCCGATGCGCAGACCGTTACTTCCGTAAAGCACTGGACGGACCGGTTGTTTTCTTTCCGCGTGACACGCCCTGCTTCGCTCCGGTTCCGGTCGGGCGAATTTGTGATGATCGGCCTGATGGGTGATCCACATCCGGAGACAGGCAAACAGAAACCACTTTTGCGCGCCTATTCCATCGCTTCTCCTGCTTGGGATGACGAGTTGGAGTTCTATTCCATCAAAGTGCAGGATGGACCGCTGACGTCCAAGCTCCAGCATATCCAGCCCGGTGACGAGATCATTCTGCGCCCCAAACCGGTCGGCACGTTGGTGCATGATGCACTGCTGCCCGGCAAACGCATCTGGTTCTTTGCGACAGGCACCGGCTTTGCGCCCTTCGCATCGCTTCTGCGCGAGCCTGAGACATACGAGAAATTTGACGAGGTAGTCGTAACCCATACGTGCCGCGATGTGGCCGAGCTTGAGTATGGTCGGAAGCTGATCGAAGAGCTGAAAGCGGACGAGATGATGCAGGAGCTGATCGGCGCTGATAACCTTGCCAAAATCCGCTACTATCCCACCACCACACGTGAAGAGAGCCCCAAGATGGGCAGGATCACAACGCTGCTGGAAGACGGTACAGTGTTCAAGGATCTGGGGATCGACGGCATCCAGGTAGACACAGACCGTGCGATGGTCTGCGGGAGCCTCGAGTTCAACAAAGACATTCTGAAAGTGTTGGAAGGGTTCGGTCTTGAGGAAGGCGCGAACTCAGACCCCAAGCATTTCGTGATCGAGAAGGCTTTCGTAGGGTAATACCTTCAGAACCGACGAACGAACCTCTAACGAAAAAGGCCGCGCTCGGATCACCGGACGCGGCCTTTTTGTATTTATGCCTCTGCGCTTAGATGTTGAGCGCTTCGCGGATTTTCTCCAGCGCGGTCTTGAGCAGCTCAGGATCGTTCTGTGCAGCTTCAAGGCCCTTGCTCAGCAAGGATTTCTGCAGTGTGCCAAGCTCTGACTCGTCGATCATGGTGGTGACCTTTTCCAGATCAAAACCATCAACTGTCAGCAACTGGTCAAGCATGGAAGGTGAAACATCAGCAGCTTCTGCAGCCGCTTCTTCCGCCTCGGACGTGGCTTCGGTTGTTGCCTCACCAGCGTCTGTCGCAGCTTCGGTAGTGGCTTCCGCCGCATCAGTAGCTGCTTCAGTGGTCGCCTCTGTCGCGTCACTTGCTGCTTCTGCCGCTGCGTCGCCAGCATCTGACGCGGCCTCGCCTGTAGCTTCAGCTGCATCATTTGCCGCCTCAGTGGTCGCCGTTGCAGCATCTGTGGCTGCTTCGCTTGTCGCCTCAGCTGCATCACTAGCCGCTTCGGTTGTGGCTTCTGCGGCATCGTTAGCCGCATCGGTTGTGGCTTCTGCGGCATCGCTGGCAGCTTCGGTTGTGGCAGCTGCAGCATCGCTGGCAGCTGCGGTTGCCTCTTCGGCTGTTTCAGCCGCTGTGTTTGCAGCGTCAGTCGCGGTGCCGGTCGTCGCTTCAACCGCATCGCCTGCTGCGTCGCTGGCGTTTTCGGCCATGTCAGACGCGGCATCTGTGACGTTTGCTACCGCATCGCTGGCACCTTCGGCCACATCGGTCGCGGTCTCGGTCACAGCGTCAGCTACATCGCTGGCCGCTTCGGAAGCGCTCTCGACTGCATCGCTTGCCATATCCGAAGCATTCTCGGCGATGTTGGCCGCACCTTCAGTGGCGCTTTCGGCAGCATCGGCAATGGCTGTCGCCGCATCATTTGCTGTTTCGCTCACTGCTTCGGCCGCATCACTTGCCGCTTCCGTTGTCGCTTCAACTGCTGCTGCAACGGTTTCTTCTGTCGCGGCAACCGCATTGCCCGCGGCTTCGCTCGCTGCTTCCAGTGCTTCAGGCGCGTTTACAGCATCAGAAGCCTCTGTTGCAATTTCGGTCGGGCTTTTACCGGAATACAGCATATAGCCGCCAATCGCGATAATCGCCGCGATCACGATCCAAATCAGGTTTTTCATTGTCTATCCCCTTATTTTCGCCTGTAACAGCCTCGGACGGGCGTCACATTGCATCAGGTGTCACATGCGCAAACATGCCAAAAGGTGCAAGGGGGAATAATATCAATCGCAAGGCCCTTGGTCCGAATTTAGCGGCTTGAAGAACCCCGTTGCCCCGTCTACTTTATGCAATCGAAACAGCTAGAACAATCTAAGGACAACCACCATCGCTCGCAGACCCCATAATGCGCCGCCGCAACGAGACACCGGCCCGCGCGTCAATGAAAACATCCGTTCAAATGAAATCCGCCTGATTGGCGCCGATGGCGAAAACGTCGGTGTCGTGACACCGGCCCGTGCCATGGTAATGGCAGAAGAAGCCGGTCTGGATCTGGTCGAGATTTCGCCAAATGCCAATCCACCTGTCTGCAAGATCATGGATTTCGGCAAGTTCAAATATGAGACGCAGAAGCGTGAAGCCGAAGCGCGCAAAAAGCAGAAGATCATCGAGATCAAAGAGGTCAAGTTCCGTCCGAACACGGACACGAACGACTATGACGTCAAGATGCGCAATGTATTCAAGTTTCTGGAAAACGGCGACAAGGTGAAAGTGACCCTGCGTTTCCGTGGCCGCGAGATGGCCCACCAGAACCTTGGTCGCGAACTGCTGGAACGTGTTGCCGAAGACACCAAAGAGCATGGCCGCGTTGAAAACTTTCCGAAGATGGAAGGTCGCCAGATGGTGATGCTGATCGGACCGCTGCCAAAGTGATCCGGTGACCAGATTATGAAACGGCCCCGCGGTGCGAACCGGCGGGGCCTTTTTAATTCAGCGCAGGAGACTTGTAATATTTCGGACAACTGCGCGCCGGTTGGCGGCTTCGTCAGAAAGCGTCAGAACCTTCAGCGCACTTTCACCATACCCTTGTGTGACCATATTTTCTGGTGGCACATCGAAGTATTCGGTCAACGCCAAAGCCACTGTTTCAGCACGCCGGTCTGAAAGCGCGAGATTGTAACTGGCGCTGCCTACCGCATCTGTGTGCCCTTCTACCAGAATAACAGTGCGCGGATTTTGACGCACAAGATCACTTAACGTGCGGCCGATTTGGGCAAGGCTTCGCGCTTGCTCTGGGCGGATCGCAGCGGAACCGGTCGCAAAACGCACAGCGTCGAGTTCCAGCTCCGGTGCCAATGCGCGGACTTGCTTGATATCACGCACTTGACGGAGCGAGAAACGGCGATCCGTCCCTGCATTCATCTCTGCTTCGAGTGCGGCCCGCAGCGCGTTCTCGTCTTGTGTCCCGACGGTCGCATTGCTTTGCGAGACAACCTGCGGCAGCTCGTTCACAACGACACGCTCTTCTTCAACGAGATCATCGAACAAAACGTACTCGGTCCCGTCTGCGGCAATGTTCACGCGGCGCAGCACCGTACCATCGCGCCCCCGGACCGTCACAACACGTGATCCGTCAGGCTTGTTCACGATTGACCGCGAAGACCCATCTGCAAAGGTTTCTGTCTCTACCTGATCGCCCGGACGACGCAGCAATGCATCATCATCCTTAAGTACACGCAGGTCCCCGTTGGGGTCCTCGACCACAACTCGGTCGCCGGAACGGCTCAGTACTTTGTCGCCGTTCTTGAGTACCGATCCGACCACAACAGCACCAAGACCCAGCAGCAAAGCTTTCTCAAACTTGCTCAGACCGTCGTCGTCATTGTTCTCAGCAGCCTCCTGCGTGCCAGTAACCGCTGTCTCGAATTCCTGATCGGACGAGCGAACCTCGTTTTCTGTCACCTCTTCGGTCACGACTTCGCCATTTCCCTGCCCTTCAGCGGCAGCAGCGGCCGCAGCAGCGGCGGCGTCAAGTTCGGCCTGCCGCTCGGCAGCGCGTGCTTCGCGCAAGGCAGCGCGGTCGGCCTCTGCCTGAACTTCTTCAGCGGCCAGTCGCGCGGCTTCGGCCTCTGCAGCAGCCGCTGCGTTTGCTTCCATTTCTGCGCGCGCTTCGGCGTCTGCGTCAGCCTGCGCTTGGGCTGCCGCCGCCGCTTCAGCCTCAGCCTGCGCGGCTGTATCCGCTTCGGCTTGCGCCGCTGCTGCAGCATCCGCTTCAGCCTGCGCCGCCGCTGCAGCATCCGCCTCAGCCTGTGCCGCCGCAGCTGCATCCGTCTCAGCTTGCGCCGCCGCTGCAGCATCCGCCTCAGCCTGTGCCGCCGCAGCAGCATCCGCCTCGGCTTGCGCGGCAGCTTCGTCTGTTGGCGTGACGAGCACATCCTCTGCCGCGCCGGTTTCCTCTGTTTGCAGCGGACCGCCCGCGGCCTCGATCAAAGCATTCAACTCATCCGCACTTCGGATGATTTCGTTATCGGCCAGACATGGAAACAAAATCTGATCCCCGTCCATTGCGCAGCTGTCAAAGTCCTGCGCCGTCGCATATGTCGGTAACGCCATTGCAATGCTCACGCCGATGGCCGTGCTAGATTTCAAAAGGGTCTTCATATTACTGTCCTCATTGGGAATACCGGAGCCCTAAATCGGGCCGTTGGGATACAACGCATCTAAGGCGCAAGCGTTCCGCTATCCAATATCAACAGCAAAAAGCCGCCCACCGGATGGTGAGCGGCCTTTGATTTCAGAGCGCTTAGGACCTTAACCGATCGCGGCAACAGCTCGCTTGGTCATGACACCAATCAAGTGGGCGCGGTATTCACCGGTACCATGCAAATCGCTGATCATGTCATCCGCATTGACGCTCAACCCTGCCACAACGTCCGCTGCAAAGTTGGACGACAAGGCAGCCTCGGCCTCGGTCCAGCGGAATACACCGTTGTTGGACGCTCCGGTCACAGCCACACGCACACCATCGGCAAACTTTGCGACAAACACTGCAACAAGCGGGAAGCGTGACGCCGGCTGGATCATTTTCTCGTAATGGGCCGCCTGCGGGATCGGGAACTTTACCTCGGTGACGATCTCGCCCTCGTCGAGGGCCGTCTCGAACATGCCTTGGAAATAGTCATCCGCCGATATCTCGCGCTTGTTGGTAACTACCGTGGCACCGCTGCCCAGTACGCCTGCGGGGTAACAGGCTGAAGGGTCGTTGTTGGCCACAGAGCCACCAATTGTACCACGGTTGCGCACCGCCGGATCACCAATACGTGCCGCGAGGCCCGCAAGTGCCGGATAGTGTGATGCGGCTTCTCGCGCCACTGTTGCATGGACGGTGCCGCCGCCAATGCACAGCTTGCCATCGTCCGACATGCACACGCCCTTCATCTCGTCGATGCCGCTGAGCGACACCAACACCGAAGGGGCGGCCAGCCGCGCCTTGAGCGTCGGAATAAGGGTTTGCCCCCCGCTCAGGGGTTGCGCTTCTTCACGGCCCAGTGCCTTGACCGCATCTTGTACGGTGCCGGGCATTTCTACATCAAAGTTATACATCGTCTTTCCTTTCAAAGCTGCCGATCGAGCAGATCGTGCCTCTTCTTTTGAATGTCACGGGCACCGCACCGGTGGCGCGGGCCCTTTGTCCTTAACCGTTCGGTTTTGCGTTGGCGGCCGTCGCACCGGCATGTGCCGCTGTTCCGTCCGTGCCGTTCATCGCCGCCCAAACGCGGGCTGGTGAAACCGGCATGTCGATGTGGCCGATATCCTTACCGCCCGAACGCATTGCATCCAGCACCGCATTCACAACAGCTGGTGGTGATCCGATGGCACCCGCTTCGCCGCACCCTTTGACGCCCAACGGGTTGTGCGTACACGGCGTCTGGCATGAGTGGTCTACATCATACATCGGCAGATCGGACGCTCTTGGCATCGCGTAGTCCATGTAGGATGCGCTCAGCAACTGGCCGTCTTCGTCGTAGGCGCAGTTCTCAAGCAGTGCTTGCCCGATCCCCTGCGCCAGACCGCCATGCACCTGACCGGTCACGATCATCGGGTTGATGATGTTGCCGAAGTCATCCGCAGCCGCGAAACGTTCGATGGTGACCTGACCCGTCTCCGGATCCAGCTCCACCTCACAGGCATAGGCCCCTGACGGATAGGTAAAGTTCGAAGGATCGTAAAACGCCGTCTCTTCCAGACCTGGCTCAATGTCATCCAGCGGATAGTTATGCGGCACATAGGCTGCCAGTGTCACATCACCCCAAGCGACAGATTTATCCGTGCCCGCAACGCTGAACGCACCGTCTTTCAACTCGATATCCCCTTCGGAGGCTTCGAGCAGGTGAGAGGCGATCTTCTTGGCCTTGGCGATGATTTTCTCCGTCGCGCGGACCATGGCCGATCCGCCCACGGCGATCGAACGGGAACCATAAGTCCCCATGCCCATCGGCACTTTGGAGGTATCGCCATGCACAATATCAATCATGCTCTCATCAATGCCGATCATCTCGGCCACCACTTGCGCAAAGGACGTCTCGTGTCCCTGCCCGTGGCTGTGCGAACCGGTCATCACGACCAGACCGCCGGTCGCGTTGACCCGTACCGTGGCGGATTCGTATAGACCCGCACGCGCGCCCAGCTGACCCACAAGGTTTGACGGCGCGATGCCGCAGGCCTCGATGTAGCAATTCACACCAAAACCGCGCAGCTTGCCCTTGGCCTCTGACGCCTTGCGCCGTGCTTCAAAGCCGGACATGTCCGTCATTTCCTCAAGCTTGTCCATCGTCGCGTTGTAATCGCCGGTGTCATATTCCACCGCGACAGGCGTGGCATACGGAAACTCGGTGATAAAGTTCTGACGGCGCAGGGCAATCGGATCGACGCCCAGCTCATGCGCGCATTTATCGACCAACCGCTCTAGCTGGTAAGTCGCTTCGGGGCGGCCCGCACCGCGGTACGCATCCACTGGCACCGTGTTGGTAAAGACAGCTTTGACGTTCACATAGATCAGCGGTGTCTTGTAGTTCCCCGCCATCAGTGTGCCATGCAGCCAAGTCGGGACTGACGGCGCAAAGGTCGACAGATACGCACCCATGTTGGCGTAAGTATCGGTGCGTAGCGCGGTAAAGTTGTTATCCGCATCGAGCGCCATTTCGATTTTGGTCACGTGGTCGCGACCATGCGCATCCGAAATAAACGCCTCCGAGCGGGTCGATGTCCACTTGACCGGGCGGTTGATCGCCTTGGCCGCGAAGGTGCAGAACGCCTCTTCCTGATAGTGAAAAATTTTTGTTCCGAAACCGCCGCCCACATCGGGGGCCACAACACGCAACTTATGCTCCGGAATACCCAGAACAAACGCGCCCATCAAAAGGCGGATGACATGCGGGTTTTGCGAGGTGGTATAAAGCGTGTGCTCTTCATCAGACCGGTTGTAGTCGCCAATCGCGACACGTGGCTCCATCGGGTTTGCCACCAAACGGTTATTGGTCAACTCCAGCGTGGTGACATGTGCCGCATTCTTGAACGCCTCATCGACCGCGCCTTTGTTTTCCTCAACAAAGCCCCAGTCGTAGCATAGGTTGCTGGTCAGATCGTCATGTACCTTGGGCGCGCCTTCCTTGACGGCGTCCTTCATGTCAACAACTGCTGGCAACTCTGCGATGTCGACCTCGATAGCTTCGGCAGCATCGCGGGCCTGTGACAGGCTTTCTGCAACGACGGCGGCAATCGGTTCGCCCACATGGCGCACCTTGCCGTGGGCAAGGACGGGATGGCGAGGTTCCTGCATCGGCTCACCATGTTTGTCGGTCACCTGCCAGCCGCAAGGGATGCTGCCGACGGCTTCGAAATCCGTACCGGTAAAAATTTGGATGACACCGGGCATTGCTGCCGCTGCCGACGTGTCGACCGAGTTCAACGTGCCGTGTGCGATATCAGAGCGCAGGAAATGGACATAGGTCTGTCCGCGCATGTTGATATCATCTGTGTAATTACCGTTGCCGGTCAGAAACCGGACGTCCTCGCGCCGCTTGCTGCTGGCACCAATTCCACCATCTTTTGGCATTATTCTCTCTCCCATCATTGGCACCCGCGAAGGACACCTTACGTTTCTAACGTTGCTTGCAAGGCGCACACTTGGTGCACCCCCGCTCAGCTTTGCTGATGCAGACCAAAGCGCACACCGCGCGGGTCCGTGCATGTCGCAAAGCGGCCGTAGCCCGGGGCATCTGCGATCTCTCCCATTACAGTGCCCCCTGCCGTTTTTACGCGCAGTACCGAAGCTTCAATGTCGTCGACTGACAGATAGGGAACCATGCAAGGCGTACTCTCTTTATGCATGCCCACCTTGCGGGTTCCGTCAGTGAAATATCCACCTTGGCCCCCGTCCATGTCTTCCCAACACCAGCCCATTACCGCCTCGAAAAAAGCGGCGGTGCGGGCCGGATCATCCGTGCCGATTTCAATGAAGTCCGGCGTGCTCACTTATTCAGCGGCAATCGCCGACACATCCTGACCGGATGCGGCCATGATTGCCTTGACGATGTTGTGATAGCCTGTGCAACGGCAGATGTTACCGTCCAGATAGTGCCGCACCTCGGCCTCGCTTGGCTTCGGGTTGTCTTTCAAGAGCGCTGCGGCAGACATCACCATACCCGGCGTGCAGAAACCGCATTGTAGACCGTGATGGTCCTGAAACGCCTGCTGGATCTTGTTGAGCGATCCATCCGCATTGGCCTGCCCTTCGATGGTTGCAACCTCTGCGCCATTCGCCTCGACCGCGAACATGGTGCAAGCCTTCACCGCCTCACCGTTCACATGGACCACACACGCGCCGCATTGGCTTGTGTCGCAGCCGATGTGCGTGCCGGTCAGCTCCAAATCATCGCGCAAGAATTGTGCCAAAAGCGTGCGGCCTTCCACATCGCCTGACATTTCCTTGCCGTTCACGGTCATCTTGACCTGTGTCATAGTACCCTCCCTAGATATCTTTGTTTGGAATGAGTTAAGCACGAGACCCGAGGCTTGAGAACCGCAAAAAACATCTATTGTCGTATATTGCCAATCTCGATCCGAACCGCCTTTGAAAACCGGCCTCTCTCGCGAAGTTCCGACAAACGCTTCAGGCCGTGCTACGGCCCCGTCTGGGCTGGGGGCGTGTCGGGATTTCCTTCAGCAATCCGCCCACCCCCATTCCTGCGATGTCTTTCGAGGTCACCGGGATTCCACAGATCACACGGGAGAGCACCCAATCCGCGCCGTTGAGCGCAGGCGCGCGCGCGCAACCGGGCAACCCAATCACAGGGCGACTGCCCAATTCGCCGAGAAACAACAGATTTCCCGGATCAACAGGCATGCCAAAGCGCGTGACCGTGCCGCCTGCCTCGAGCAATGCGGTCGGGGCCACATCATCAATGTCGGAAGTGGCAGAGCCGGTCAGGATCAACAGCAAATCGCTCTTAGACTGTGAAACCGCATTGCTTAGCGCCGCAGGCTGATGCGGAACCATGACGACGTCGGCCAGCGTCACATTCAGTGCAGTCAGGCGGTCTGCGATAGCTTTACGCCCCTTGTCCCCCACACCGCCGGGAATTTCGGTGATGATCAGCGTAGCGGTTCTGAGGTCCGGTTGCGCAAAGCGCAGAGCGCCCTCGCCCGCAGCGACAACTGCTTTGTCCAACGCAGCCTCTGGCACTCCATAGGATATGATTTTGATCGTGGCGATCATGCCGCGCGGGCGCATCTGGTGGAATGGCGGCACCGTGGCGATGGTAATCATCGGATCAACGGCGTTAACAGCTTCAAGCGCTGCTACGTCCAGTTCGACCACGCCGGGGCCGTCAGCGATCAGGTTGACCCGTCCGGTGAAAGGCGTGGTGACAGTGATGCCAGACGCCTGCCCCAGGACAGCCGCAGCCAAGCGGGCCGCGGCGGCATCTTCGCCGACATCGTCTGCACCAAGCCGCGCCACAATAACCTCTGACGCGCCTGCCGCTTGCAAGGCGTCGATATCAGCGTCTGACAGTACCCGCCCTTTACGCAGGCGCCCGTTCGCGAGCTCAACCGAGTGCGCAAGGACGCAACCTGCGGCGTTCTTCAGATCAACTGCGCCAAACTTCACGGCCGTCTCAGCGTCTGGATCATTTGCGCCATGATGGAGACCGCTATTTCTGCCGGACCTGCGGCACCGATGTCTAGCCCAACAGGCCCCGCAATGCGGGCGATCTGTGTATCGTCAAATCCTGCCTGTCCCAATCGCTCGACCCGGCTCGCATGGGTGCGCTTGCTGCCTAATGCGCCGATGTAGAAGGCATCAGAGCGCAAGGCGATGTGCAATGCAGGATCATCAAGTTTCGGATCATGGGTCAGAAGCACTACGGCGGAGCGTGTGTCCACGCCGATTGCTTCCAATGCCTCGTCCGGCCAATCATTTACGACAGTCGCTTGCGGGAAACGGGCGGGCGACCCGAACGCCTCGCGCGGGTCAACAACGATGGGATCAAATCCCGTGGCCAAAGCCATTTCCACCAATGTTTGCGCGATGTGGACGCCGCCGACAACGATCAACTTTAGCGGCGGGTTGTGGATGGCGATAAAGGTTTCGCCGTCTTCACTGACGCCCGATCGGTCCATTCGGAACTGGTCCGCATGGCCGTCATGCACCAGCGTGCGCGATGATCCGTCCAGGGCCACTTCATAGGCGACGGGGGTGCGTGTCTTACGAGCGTCCACCAGATCACGCAGCAATTGCAAAGGCATACCGCCCTCACCCACCGGTTCCACCAAGATGCGAATCGTCCCGCCACAGGCAAGACCCACAGCAAAGGCATCACCATCGCTGACACCGTATTCGAGAACCTTTGTGCCGCCCTGCTCCAAAATTTCCAGCGCTTCGAGAACCACCGCGCCTTCGACACATCCGCCGGAGACAGAGCCTTCCATTGCGCCGTCACCTGCAATCACCAGCTGCGCACCCACGCGGCGGGGCGCGGAGCCCCATGTCTCGATCACTGTGGCCAGGGCAGCCCCTTTCCCTGCCTCGACCCACGCCAGCGCTTGTTCAGGTGCCTGTTCGCTTAGCTGCATGTTCATACTCCCCGCCTGTGCCGTCGTCATTTCAGCGCTTGCGCTAATGCGGCGCGATCTGCGTCAACGCTACTGCGGCGGACGCCTGTTCTCAATCAGATAACGCGTTAGCCTGCATGCATATCTAAATGGCGGGCCAACGGGGGCCAGCCATTGCTTGCACACCGCCTGCCCCGCTACTACATCTACCAGCGAGACAACAACTCCGGAGCCCGCCCCATGCCGATGCAAGCCCACGAAATCGAAGAGTTGATCCGCGCGTCCTTTCCCGATGCCCAGATCGAAGTGCAAGGCAATGACGGCGTCCATATGGCCGCAATGGTTGCTGATGCCTCGTTCAAAGGAATGAACCGCGTCCAACAGCAGCGCGCGGTCTATGCTGCGCTCAAGGGCAAAATGGACGGCCCCAACGGCGCACTGCACGCGCTGGCCCTGACCACCAAAGTACCGGAGTAGCCATCTTGCCGCTCTGGCCCATCCTTGCTGTCGGTGCCCTGATCGCGGTGATCGCCGTGCTTCAGTACCGCGCACGCCGCGGCATCCACCGGCCGCTGGCCAGTCGCCAGCCGGAAAGACAGGTGTCCGAAGTGCCACTGGGCATGGAAGCGCTGGATCTGGATGCGGTCAGCCGGACCAACCGGCGCAATGAAAGCCTTGAGCGCGGACAAACCAACTGGCTTGGCAAAGCGGGCTTTTTCGGGCGCACAGACACAGACGTGGCACCGCTTGCCGACGATGAAACTTATGCTGCGCGTTTTCACGACGCGTTCCAGAAAAACAGATCAAAGGACCACCACCATGAGTGACGCGAATACACAGATCCAAGAGACCATCACCAAGAGCGATGTTGTGTTGTTTATGAAAGGCACCAAAGAGATGCCGCAGTGTGGCTTCTCCAGCCGCGTGGCCGGCGTGCTGAATTATATGGGCGTCGATTATTCCGACGTGAACGTGCTGGCCGACGAAGAAATCCGTCAGGGCATCAAGGATTTCTCCGACTGGCCCACCATTCCGCAGCTTTACGTCAAAGGCGAATTTGTCGGCGGTTGCGATATCATCACGGAAATGACCCTGTCGGGTGAACTGGATACATTGTTCGAACAGAACGGCGTGACATACGACAAAGACGCCGCGGACAAGATCCGCGAAGCCAACGGCTGATTCCATTTAGTTTCCGCTACGCTGGAAGTTTTTCGGCGTAGCGACACGCGTGATACCATGGTGTTTTCGACAGGCAGGCATCGTCGAAGACCGTGCTATTTAAGGTGTTTTGCGTACCGTTTCCGCATTTAGATCGGAACGGTTATTCTTATGACATTTATGTTTGAGTACTTTTCGGGTGCTGCAAGCTTTGTGCATCTCGCGGTGCTTTGCTACATGCTGGGTCTGCTTACCCGCAAAGAACTGCTTTTGCGCGGCTTTCTCTTCCTCGGCAGTTTATTCTACATCTTGTATTACTATTATATCGCCGAAAGCCCCCTGTGGGAGGCAATTGCAGCCAGCACCCTGATTGCGGCGTCCAACCTGCCCGTCATCTACCGTATCTTCCGCGAACGTTCGACTTTCGGCATGACGGACGAGATGCTGACCCTGTACCAGTCATTTCCTAACTTTAATCCCGGCCAGTTTCGCCAGATGATGGCGCAGGCCGAGATCGTTGAAGCACATGATGATGTTACGCTTCTCGAACAAGGTATGCCGCCATCGCACCTGTACCTGACCAATACGAACGGGTTCGTGCTGGAACGCGATCACCTGCAAAGCGATCTGGGTCCTGGCAACTTTTTGGGAGAAATCTCTTTCCTGCTTGGGGGCGGTGCCACGGCGACCGTCAAGGCGCGCGCTGGTGCGAGCTATGTCGCCTGGGATCTGGGGCAGTTGCAGTCCATGATGGCCAACTCATCCAGTATGGCCAACGCAATCTCGGTGCTGTTGAACAAAGATATTGCCCGGAAGCTCGCTGTGAGCTTTCCGAGCAAGCCGTTCGCTTTGCCCCCTACCGTTACTTGAGCGGCGGTTTGCGCGTTGGCGGGGCTAACCCGCTTTTTCTTCGACCGCCGCGGCGAGCGCTTCGGCCTGTGCTGCCAGCTCGGCCAGCGTGTCACTGACTTGCTGTGGCACCACTGGCACCTCGATGCGTTCGGGTTCTACGGTGGCATTGCGCAGACCGGCAAGCTCCGCTTCACGCTCTGCAAGTTCTGCACGCACTTCTGCGATGCGGTCCTCTACACTGGCGGTTTTGTCTGCCAGCAAAAGGCCCGCCATCAAAAGCATCCGGCCTTCGGGCATACGGCCGACCTGATCGGACAGCACCTGCGCCTCGTCATCCAGCATCTTGGCGGCAGAGTGCAGATAGCTTTCTTCGCCCTCCTGACAGGCCACTTCAAACTGACGGCCGCCGATTGTGATCCTGATCTCTGGCATCAAACGTTCTCCTCGTTGGTAGGCTCGTAGGGCTGTCCTGCGGTATCCAGCAACGGCGTCAGCGCGGCAAGGATCGCACTGGTTTCGGCGACATCGGACGCGCGGGCAGCGCGCAGTCCTTCAAGCTCGGCCATCATGGATTTATTGATAAGATGCGGATCGCCGACGCCTTCGCTGTTTGCTTCACGCAGCGCGTTACAGGCTTCGTTTAACTGTGCATTGGCACGCCGGACGCGTTGCAGCTCCACATCCAGCTGGGAAATACGCGCTTCTGCTTCGTCGATCTGGGCGCGCAGACCGGCCATCTCAGCATCCGACTTGGTCTTGAGCGCACGCACACGTTCGGTCAGCTGTGCATTGGCCGTACGCTCGTCCTCAAGCGCCTGTTCCGTCTCAGGATCAGGGCCGGAAGGCGTGCTCCCGATCTTGTCGAGCCCTTGCGCCACCCGATCCATTGCTGCCGTGATGCGGCGTTGCAGTTCATCAATATTGCTCATTGCGCGGTTGAACCCCCACTCATACTACGTTCCCGGATTTCTGCGAACCGGCCTGCAGACCAGCCACCAGAGCCGCGAATCGCTGCGGCTACCCGATTTACCTGATCCTACCCAAAGAATATCCTGATTGCCCCCCCTGTTTTAGATCAGCCACTTGAGAGGCGAAGTTGATCCTATGGTTTCAGCGCGGCGTCATGCTGCGCTGGCTTTGGCTTGAACTTTGCGGACCTGCTGGTATGCACGGCCCAAACCTATGCCATTTCATTAAGGATACCTCCCTTGGATCTCAACGCCCTGCGCACCGCCAATCCCGACCACTGGTCCAAAGCCACCGCCATTCGCGCACTCACGCTCGATGCGGTTGCCGCCGCCAATTCCGGCCACTCCGGTATGCCGATGGGCATGGCAGATGTGGCGACTGTGCTGTTCGAAAAGCATCTGAAATTTGACGCGGCCAACCCGCTTTGGCCCGACCGCGACCGTTTCATCCTGTCAGCCGGTCACGGCTCGATGCTGATCTATTCGCTTTTGCACCTTGTGGGTGACACGCAGTTCCCGATCGAAGAGCTGAAAAACTTCCGCCAGATGAGCGCACGCACGGCGGGCCACCCCGAGAATTTCCTTGCTGACGCGGTCGAAGTGACCACCGGTCCTTTGGGGCAAGGCATCGCCAATTCCGTCGGCTTTGCCATGGCCGAAGAAATCCAGCGCGCAACTTATGGTGCCAAGGTCGTCGACCACCACACCTACGTCATTGCTGGCGACGGCTGTCTGATGGAAGGTGTCAGTCAGGAAGCGATCACGCTTGCCGGACGCCACAAGCTCAGCAAGCTGATCGTGATGTGGGACAACAACAACATCACCATCGACGGCCCCGTCACCCTGTCGGACCACACCGATCAGGTCGCGCGTTTCAAAGCCGCACAGTGGCACACGATTGAAATCGACGGCCACAATCCCGAAGAGATTGACGCGGCCCTGACCGAGGCCCGTAAGTCCGACATGCCAACAATGATCGCATGCAAGACGCATATCGCATTGGGTCACGCCGCGCAGGATACGTCAAAAGGCCACGGTGCCTTAACCGACCCGCAGCAGTTGACCGCCGCAAAAGAGGCCTACGGCTGGAAATACGGTGCTTTCGAAATTCCAAAAGACGTCAAATCTGCATGGGAAGAGATCGGCAAGCGCGGTGTGGCCGAGCGTCAGGCTTGGGAAGAGCGCTTTGACAAGATGCCACGCGCCAAGCGCGAGACATTCAACCGCGCACTGGCACTGGATGCTCCGAAAAAGCTGAGTGCGACAATCAAGGCATTCAAAAAGCAGATGTCAGAGGCCGCGCCCAAGCTGGCAACCCGCGCCTCTTCTGAAAAAGTCCTTGAGGTGCTCAATCCGATCATGCCTGAAACCGTCGGTGGTTCCGCTGATCTGACAGGCTCCAACAACACCAAGACAGGTGATCTGGGTGTTTTTGACACAGACAACCGTGCGGGCCGCTATATCTATTGGGGTATCCGCGAGCACGGCATGGCGAGTGCCATGAACGGTATGGCGCTTCATGGTGGCGTGCGCCCTTATGGCGGTACCTTCATGTGCTTCACAGATTATGCCCGCCCTGCCATGCGCTTGGCCGCGCTAAGCAAGCTGCCGTCTGTTTTTGTGATGACGCACGACAGCATCGGCCTTGGCGAAGACGGCCCTACCCACCAGCCGGTAGAGCATCTGGCCATCAGCCGTGCGACACCGAACACGTATGTATTCCGCCCTGCCGATACTGTTGAAACGGCAGAAGCCTGGGAAATCGCGCTGAGCCTTAAGGAGACGCCCTCTGTGCTGTCGCTGACGCGTCAGGGGCTGCCCACCGTCCGAACAGAGCACAAAAACACCAACATGGTCGAAAAAGGTGCATACGTGTTGGCAGATGCCGACACCAAACGTCAGGTGATTCTGATTGCATCAGGCTCAGAAGTCAGCACAGCGATGGCTGCACGCGATCTTTTGCAGGCCGAAGGGATCGGCACCCGCGTCGTGTCCATGCCTTGTATGGAGCTGTTTGCCGCACAGGACGACGCTTACCGCAAGCGGGTCTTGCCAGGTGGTGCCGTGCGCGTCGGTGTTGAAGCCGGTGTGCGTATGGGCTGGGATCAGTGGTTGCTCGGAGAGCGCGGCAAGTTCGGAAAAGCCGGCTTTGTCGGGATGGACCGGTTCGGTGCCTCTGCCCCTGCCGAAGAACTGTTCGAGAAATTCGGCATTACAGCCGAGGGTGTTGCTCAGGCGGCCCGCGACTTGCTCTGATTTGACCCAAAATCAACGCCTTACAGAGGCCCGCTCGGACATCGCCGGGCGGGCCTCTTTGCGTTTGAGGTGACCCGTCGGCGGCAATCCGCGGCAAATCAGCAACCCACCGCCGAAAATCGCGCAATGCACCCTTTACGATAGATACCCAAGACCACCTACCCTAAGGTTGAATGGTAATTGTTGTTAACTCTTTGTTATCGTGCCGGTGGCTATGGTCATTTTTGGCATCTGTGAAAAGGAAGACGCCATGCCCATTGCACTTCTCTTAGCCGCAGTTTGTGCTGGACTAACAGCAGCTACGATCTGGGTTGTCCTTGGTGGCACCTTGCTGACCGCGTTTATCATCTATGTGCTGTCGGGGCAGTTATTTATGGCAGCACTGATTGCAAATATCGCCTTGCGCGGCATCAGATAAAGACCCGAAAAACGGGTTTCTATTCCATTAGACCTTCACACTTAGGTTTATCTAATGCGCTCAACCTGCTCGAACTGCAGGCTTTCTTGAGAAAATGGCCCGCCATATCGGCGTAACGATCTTTTCCCCGATGGGGATCAGAACCAGACCTATTCCGAGGCCCAGAATACCATCCATCACCGCTTTCGCGCCCCACTCCGCCGCTCCCTCGATGGACGCTGGCACCATATGCGCGAACGCATATGCAGCGTCATGTATCCAGTGCCCCAGTGTGCTGAAGCCCAGCTCTTCCAATCCGTGTACAATGATTGATCCGCCAACCCACAACATCGCAGCGGTCCCCACAACGGTCAGCGTCTTAAGAAAACCCGGCATGCCGCGTACCAGACCACGGCCAAGCGTGCGGGTCAGGCCCAGACGCCCATTGTTGGCCATCGCCAGACCCAGATCATCCATTTTTACGATAATCGCGACAGCACCATAGACAGCGACGGTGATCATGACTGCGACCGCGGCCAGCGTTGCTGCCTCCATCCAGAACGTTGACGCAGGAATGGCGGCGAGTGCGATCGTCATAATCTCGGCTGACAGAATGAAATCTGTCTTGATCGCACCTGCCGCTTTTTCCTCTTCCAGGTGGGCCGGATCTTCGATGACGTTTTCTTTGTTCGGATAGTCTTCGTGGCCGTGCCCCCACCCAAGCGCATGAGCAACTTTTTCAGCGCCTTCAAAACAAAGATATGCGCCGCCCAGCATCAGCAGGGGCGCAATGGCCCATGGTGCGAAGGCGGATAGCGCCAGACCTGCGGGCAGCAGGAACACCAGCTTGTTGCGCAGACTGCCTTTGGTAATTTTCCAGATAACGGGTAATTCGCGGCTGGCCTCAAACCCTTGCACGTATTTTGGCGTTACCGCGGCATCGTCAATCACGGCCCCTGCCGCCTTGGTTCCAGCCTTGGCTGCCTGACCGATCACATCGTCAATAGATGACGCCGCCACTTTGGCAATCGCCGCTACATCGTCCAACAAAGCAATCAAGCCACTCATCGTATTCTTCCTTTTGTCCCGTCTGCCGGAGATAGCGCGTTCGATGACCGCTGCAACCAAGACTGCAACGCTGCTTTAACGCTAACATAAAAATTTAGCGCTAACAGCTACTTATCCACCCTCTTTCCCCCTTTAACCCGTCCCACCGGTATGCCTATAGAGCGCCCAAGCATCCCGCCCCAAAGGACCTCAGCATGACCATCAAAGTTGGTATCAACGGATTTGGCCGTATCGGCCGCTGCACGCTCAACCACATCGCAGCATCGGGGCGCGAAGACATTCAGGTGGTCAAGCTGAACGCAACAGGGCCGATCGAGACGGCGGCGCATCTGCTGAAATACGACAGTGTGCATGGACGGTTCCCTGGCGATGTGCGGATAGAGGACGGGTATCTCAATCTGGGTCAGAACGATATTGAGGTGATGTCGACCTACCATCTGGAAGAGCTGGACTGGAGCGGTTGCGATGTGGTGCTGGAATGTACTGGCAAGTTCAACGACGGCAACAAGGCAAACGTCCACTTGGAACAGGGTGCGAAGCGTGTATTGCTCTCCGCGCCCGGAAAAAACGTAGATCGCACAGTGGTCTATGGCGTCAACCACGAGACAATGTTGAAATCTGACAAGATCATTTCCAACGGTTCTTGCACGACAAACTGTCTGGCCCCGTTGGCAAAGGTCATGCACGAGGCCATCGGTATCGAGAGCGGTTTGATGACCACGATCCACAGCTATACCGGCGACCAGCCAACCCTGGACCGCCGTCATTCCGATTTGTACCGCGCGCGTGCCGCCGCGATGGCATTGATCCCTACATCTACAGGCGCTGCCAAAGCATTGGGCGAGGTGTACCCCGCGATGAAGGGCAAACTGGACGGTACGGCGATGCGCGTCCCGACGCCGAATGTGTCTGCCGTGGACCTGACATTCACCGCATCCCGTGATGTTACTGTCGAGGAAGTGAACGCCGCAGCCAAAGCAGCAGCCAAAGGTCCGATGAAGGGCGTCTTGGGCTATGATCCGGAGCAGAAAGTCAGCATCGACTTCAATCACACAAGCGAATCGTCAATCTTTGCACCTGACCAGACGATTGTTGTCGCAGGCCGCACAGTGCGCGTTCTGTCTTGGTATGACAACGAATGGGCCTTTTCTGTGCGCATGGCTGATGTTGCAGTGGCGATGGGCGCACTGGGCTAAACGCTTGGGTGCTCAGCTTTTGCGTCTGCTGGGCCCCTTGCACCAAACAGAATGCCCTGTCATATCGGTGCGGACCTGTGCGGAGCATTTGCATTGACCAATACAATTGCCATCATTCTTGCCATCATCTTGATCGTCGCCGGTTTGGTTGACGTTTTCTACTTCGGCACCGAGCATATGATCTTTCTAGGCAAGAAGCTGGCCGATTTGATCGAATACATCGCTTTCTGGCGATAACCTTGGCCGCGCGCCGCACCTGAACGACCAATCACCTCATAGCCCTTAAAAATTGTATTGGTACTTGTTTACCCTGCCCTGCCCGTTGACACGGGCCGCCAAGCCGCCATTTCTAATCACATAATTTGATCAAATGAGGACCTCATGACAATCAAGCTTGGCATCAATGGTTTTGGTCGCATTGGGCGCAGCATTCTGCGCGCACTGACAGAGCGTGATTTGCCGCAGATGCAAGTGGTCGCGATCAATGATCCCACCCCGCTTGCGACAAGCGCCCATCTGTTTGAACTCGATTCCATACACGGCCGGTTTCGTCAGGCGGTAACGCTGGGCCAGAATACCATGGACATCGGAACTGGCCCCATCCGCATGAGCCACGAGACCGCACCAGAAAAGCTTGACTGGTCCGACGTGGATATCGTGCTGGAATGCTCGGGTTTTTTCCGCGCCCCGGAAGACGCGGCACGGCACCTTCGCAACGGATCAAAGCGCGTGCTGATCTCGGCACCAGCCAACGGTGATCTCAAGACAATTGTCTACGGTGTGAACCACGATCAGATTGAATCGCGGGATATCATTCTGAGCAATGCGTCCTGCACAACGAATTGTCTGGTTCCCGTGGCCCACCTCTTGAACCAAACTTACGGCATCACACGGGGACACATGACCACCGTTCACAGCTACACAGGCACACAGACGCTGCATGACACCGCCCATGCCGACCTTTACCGCGCGCGTGCCGCTGCGCTGTCGATGATCCCGACAACAACAGGCGCGGCAGAAACTCTGGGTGTGGTCCTTCCCCAGTTGAAGGACAGGATCATCGGAACTGCCATTCGTGTGCCGACACCAAATGTCTCTTGTATTGATCTGGTCGTCGAGACAGAGAAACCAGCCACCCCCGAGGACATCAACGCCCTTTTCGCAGAGGCTGCTGATGGCCCGTTCGAAGGGATCATCGACTTTACGGATCGCAAGATGGTTTCAATCGACTTTAACCAAGACCCTGCCAGTGCGATTGTCGCGGGCGACCAGACAACCGTTCAGCAGGGAAATTTGATGCGCGTGCTGGCGTGGTATGACAACGAATGGGCGTTCTCCAACCGGATGCTGGATACGGCAAATCGAATGGCCCAACTGATTTAGGTCTTATCGAATTTGGCCCGCACCGCAGCTTCGACACTTGGCATGACGAATTTGCTGATGTCACCGTCAAGGCGGGCGATTTCTTTCACCAGTTTGCTGGCAATCGCCTGATGTTGCGCTTCGGCCATCAAGAACACTGTCTCGATTGAATCGTCAAGCTGGCGGTTCATGCCAACCATCTGATATTCATACTCAAAGTCAGCAACGGCACGCAGACCCCGCACAATCATCTGCGCCCCGACATCATGGGCGCAGTTGATCAAAAGGTTCTCAAACGGGTGAACCACAATTTCGATTCCCGTCTTTGCCTTCAGGTCTGCGCATTGCGCCTCGACCATCTCGACCCGCTCTTCGAGCGAGAACAACGGGCCCTTGTCGCGGTTGATCGCAACCCCGATGACAAGCTTGTCTACAAGCGTCGCTGCACGGCGCATGATGTCCACATGGCCTAATGTGATCGGATCAAACGTCCCGGGATAAAGGCCTACGCGCATCGAAATATTCCTGAATTATGCCCTCTGTCGACGCCAAGCAACCATGCCCCGCGCAGGGGTGCAACCCGATTGTGATGAGCCGCGCTAATGACCCATGATCATGCCTTCGAGCGCGTTTTTCTCCATCGCGAGTTCGGCCAGACGGGCCTTGACCACATCGCCCAGCGAAATAAGGCCCACCAGCACGCCGTCCTCAAGCACAGGCATGTGGCGGAAACGCCCTTCGGTCATCTGTTGAAGAATTTCATCAGCACGGTCGTCTCGTGAACAAGTGACCAGTTTCGTGGTCATCAGCTTGTCTACCGTTTGTGTCAGACACCCTGCGCCCTGTTTGCCCAGCTCGCGCACAATGTCGCGCTCTGACAGAATGCCGATCGGCGATTTGCCGTCGTTTGAGATTACAAGAGTACCGATCCGCTTGGCGGATAGCTCTGCTGCGGCCTCGGATATCAGCATGGTCGGTTGCGATGTCACAACGCCATCATCGGATTTTGACTTGAGTATCTGTGAAACCAGCATCGGTGATCCTCCCTCGCATGCACGCCTGATCATCAGGTTCCCCCTCAGCGTCCGCCACAAAGGGTATTTGTGTCAAGCCTTTGCCTCCAATCTGCGCAGTTCGCGGCGGATTGCAGCGCTTAACAGGTCAGCGAACTGGCTCAACCGTTGGTTGCCGCGATCATCCGCATGGCGGATCAGATAAAACGCCCGCTCCAGATGGATGTCGTGGGCCAGCACAGGCCGCACGCCGGGCAGGAATGGCAGCGCAAAATCATGGACGATGCCCACGCCGCCACCCTGCCGGATGATCTGGCCTTGAACAGACACGGAATTCGACGCCAGCGGCACGCGGGTGAGGCCAAGATCCGCGAGATAATCGAGCTCGCGATCAAAGATCATATCAGCGATATAGCCGACGATCCTGTGCGACTTCAGATCGTCGGTTGACCGGATCGGCGGGTGCCCGGCCAGATAGCTTTCGGCGGCCGCCAGATGCAGACGGTAGGCGCTGAGCTTCTGGACAACCAACCTGCCCGCCTCGGGTGCGCTAACGGCGATCGCCATGTCCGCTTCTCGACGCGACAAGTTGAACACACGTGGCAAAGCAACAATCTGGATATCCAGGCCGGGATGGTCAGCAGCAAGACCCGCGCAGATTTGCGGCAACAGAAAGTTTGCCGCGCCGTCCGGTGCCCCTATGCGGATCTGTCCAGTTAGCATGTCGCTGGGCGGCACCACCTCGGCCATGGCCAGCCGCATCGCCCGGTCTGCCGCCTCTGCACGCCGGAACAACTGCTCACCCGCCTCGGTCAAGGCATAGCCTTGTGGTGATTTGACGAACAGCACCGCATCGAGCTGCTTTTCCAATCGCGCCACCCGCCGACCAAGCGTTGCAGGATCGAGCCGCACAAGTTTGCCCGCGCTCGAAAGTGTGCGCTCTCGCGCGACCGCCAGAAACAGCCGAAGATCATCCCAGTTATGTGCCATGACGTCCCTTCACTCGACCTCCAAAATCAATCAGTCGTTCCCCGGAGAGTGATCTTGCGAATTTGCAAGACCGTTTTGTAAAACTGCCCCTGTTGCTTACCTTTTTGCAAGACTAGACTGCCCCCAACCCAAGGAGGACCCCCACATGCAAGAACTTACCCACTACATCAACGGTGCCCACGTAAAAGGCACTTCTGGCCGTTTCGCCGATGTTATGAACCCTGCCACAGGCGAAGTTCAGGCAAAATGCCCGCTCGCGTCAAAGGACGAGATGGATCAGGCAGTTGCCGCAGCGCAGGCCGCACAGCCCGCATGGGCAGCCACGAACCCCCAGCGCCGCGCGCGCGTGCTGATGAAGCTGGTGACACTGCTGAACCGTGACATGGACAAACTGGCCGAAGCGCTGAGCCGTGAACACGGCAAGACATTGCCTGATGCGGCAGGCGATGTGCAGCGCGGCCTCGAAGTTGTGGAATACTGCATCGGTGCGCCCCAGCTCCTCAAAGGCGAATACACAGATTCCGCTGGTCCCGGCATCGACATGTACTCCATGCGTCAGGCGCTTGGCGTTACCGCAGGCATCACGCCATTCAACTTCCCCGCTATGATCCCGATGTGGATGTTCGCCCCTGCCATCGCCTGCGGCAACGCCTTCATCCTCAAGCCGTCAGAGCGTGACCCATCCGTGCCGCTGATGCTGGCGGAACTGGCCGAGGAAGCGGGTCTGCCCAAAGGCATCCTTCAAGTCGTCAACGGTGACAAGGAAGCGGTCGACGCGATCCTGCACGATCCTATCATTCAATCGGTGGGCTTTGTCGGCTCCACCCCGATTGCTGAATACATCTACGCCACAGGCTGTGCGAACGGTAAACGCGTTCAATGTTTCGGCGGTGCCAAGAACCACATGATTATCATGCCTGACGCTGACATGGCGCAGGCGGCTGATGCGCTTGTGGGTGCCGGTTATGGTGCGGCCGGCGAACGTTGCATGGCAATCTCCGTCGCCGTGCCTGTTGGAGATGAAACAGCCGACAGGCTGATCAAAGAGCTGGTACCACGTATCGAAAAGCTCAAAGTTGGCCCCTACACCTCAGGCAACGATGTAGATTACGGCCCTGTCGTCACCGCCCAGGCCAAGGCCAATATCGAACGTCTGGTCCAGACCGGCATCGATCAGGGCGCGGAACTGGTCGTTGATGGACGCGATTTCAAACTGCAAGGCTATGAGGACGGTTACTTTATCGGGCCACACCTCTTTGACCGCGCGACCAAGGATATGGATATCTACCAGCAGGAAATCTTCGGCCCTGTGCTGACCTGTGTGCGCGCCCAATCATATGAAGAAGCGTTGGGTCTGGCGATGGATCACGAATACGGCAACGGTACCGCCATCTTTACCCGCGACGGCGACGCGGCGCGTGACTTTGCCAACCGGATCAACATCGGCATGGTCGGCATCAACGTACCGATCCCTGTACCACTGGCCTATCACACTTTCGGCGGCTGGAAGAAATCCGTCTTTGGCGACCTGAACCAGCACGGACCGGATGCGTTCAAGTTCTATACGCGGACAAAGACTGTTACCGCGCGCTGGCCTTCAGGCATTAAAGAAGGCGGTGAATTCTCAATCCCCGTGATGGAATAAACAGAATTAACAAAGACTTGAGCGGGCGGCAGCGCCCGCTCTTTTCATATCAGGGATTGAAATTCATCTGGACTACCCCCTTGCAAAAGTCTTGCAATAATTGGAATTTAACACTTGTTCATTAACTGCCGGGGAGGAGCACGAAATGGATTTTGCGCTGAGCGAAGAACAGACCGCAATCTTTGATATGGCCTATGCTTTCGGGCAGGAACACATCGCACCCCACGCACAGCAGTGGGAAAAAGACGGCACCATCCCCAAAGAGCTTTGGCCGGAAATCGGTGCCCTTGGCTTTGGTGGGCTCTATGTCACAGAGGATGGCGGCGGTGCAGGCTTGGGTCGTTTGGACGCCACCCTAGTGTTTGAAGCGCTGTCGATGGCCTGCCCCTCGGTCGCTGCCTTCCTCTCGATCCATAACATGTGTGCCAAAATGCTCGATACGTTCGGGTCTGACGCCTTCAAGGCCCGCGTTATGCCCGGCGTCATCTCGATGGACACGGTTCTGAGCTATTGCCTGACTGAACCCGGCTCCGGCTCTGATGCCGCTGCACTCAAAACTAAATGCGACCGCACAAACGACGGCTATATCCTGAATGGAACCAAGGCGTTCATCTCGGGCGGGGGATATTCCGATGCGTACGTTTGCATGGTCCGCACCTCGGATGACGGCGCGGCGGGCGTGTCGACCGTCTATGTCGAAGACGGCACTGAGGGTCTCAGCTTTGGCGGATTAGAGGAAAAGATGGGCTGGCGCAGTCAACCAACAGCGCAAGTCCAATTCGACAATTGCAATATTCCAGCTGCTAACCTGGTAGGTGAGGAAGGAAAAGGTTTCAAATATGCGATGATCGGCCTTGATGGCGGCCGTTTGAACATCGCCGCCTGTTCCTTGGGCGCGGCACAGATCGCTTTGACCAACACATTGACCTATATGGGCGAGCGCAAAGCCTTCGGGCAACCAATTGACCAGTTTCAGGGTCTTCAGTTCCGCCTTGCTGATATGGAGATCGAACTTCAGGCTGCCCGCACCTTTTTGCGTCAGGCAGCATGGAAGCTGGACCAAGGCGCGCCGGATGCGACAAAGTTCTGTGCCATGGCGAAAAAGTTCGTCACCGAAGCAGGCAGCAAAATTGTTGACCAGTGTTTGCAACTGCACGGTGGCTATGGCTATCTTTCAGACTATGGCATTGAAAAGCTGGTACGCGACTTGCGCGTTCACCAGATCCTGGAAGGCACAAATGAGGTCATGCGCGTGATAGTCTCGCGCGACATGCTGAAAAACAGATGAGCGACATCCACATCCGCATCACCGGCCGTGCTGGCCGCATCACACTGATGCGCCCTAAAGCATTGAATGCAATGACATATCAGATGTGTCTTGCCATTGAAAAAGCGCTGGATGACTGGCGCGATATCGATGCTGTCGATTTGGTTGTCTTTGATGCTGAGGGCGACCGCGCCTTCTGTTCCGGCGGCGATATCGCTGATCTTTATGAAAACGGCACCAAAGGCAACTTTGCCTATGGGCAAAAATTCTGGGCCGATGAATACCGGTTGAACCACAAGATCTTTACCTACCCGAAACCCGTCGTCTCTTTTCTTCAGGGGTTCACAATGGGCGGTGGCGTTGGGATCGGCTGTCATGGCTCGCACCGCATTGTCGGGGATACCAGCCAGATTGCCATGCCGGAATGTGGCATCGGTTTGGTGCCGGATGTGGGCGGCTCCCTGATGCTCGCCCTCGCCCCCGGACGGCTTGGGGAATACCTGGGGATAACTGCCACTCGCATGGGTGCGGCAGATGCGATTTATGCTGGTTTTGCAGATCATTACCTCCCTGAGAGCATGTGGACAAATCTGATTGCCGAACTTGAGGAAGCTGGCGACCCTTCGCGTGTCGAAGCGTCTTCCGGTCTACCGCCCGAGGGCGTTCTAAAAGGACAGGCAAACGAAATCAGCGCCCTTTTCTCCGGCGAGCGGCTCGATGATATTCTGATCGACCTTGCCGCATCAGACTCTGCACTTGCTGAAGACGCTCTGAAGAAAGTCCGCCGCAATTCTCCGCTGTCGATGGCGTCAACGATCGAGATGCTGCACCGTCTTCGGGGTCCCTCCGTTACCATGGAGAAAGCGCTGGATCTTGAATACCGCTTTACCCACCGCGCGTCAGAGCATGGTGATTTTCTCGAAGGTATTCGAGCCGCAATCATCGACAAAGACCGCAAGCCGAAATGGCAATTCGCCGATATGAACGTCCCCCTCGCGGCAGTGTCAAAGATGCTGCAACCCTTGGGGGCGCAAGCCCTGAAACTCTAAGGAGATCGCAATGACACCTCTCACCATCGGATTTATCGGGCTGGGCAACATGGGCGCACCCATGGCTACAAATCTTGCCAAGGCGGGCCATAAACTACGCGGCTACGATGTTGCCGGCACGACCGCTGACGGCGTTAAGCCAGTCACAAGCATCGAGGATGCAGCGACCGGCGCAGATGTTGTGATCACTATGCTGCCTAATGGCTCCATCCTGCGGCAAGTTGCGGCTCAGGCCATTGCTCACATGGGCGCGGGCACCTTGTTCATCGATTGCTCCACCGTGGATGTAGAAAGCGCACGCAATACGTCGGAAGCCGCTGAAAACGCGGATATTCTTGCGGTTGACGCCCCCGTTTCAGGCGGCATCGGCGGAGCCTCTGGCGGTACGCTGACGTTTATGGCTGGCGGCTCGGCTGGGGCATTTGAAAAAGCAGCCCCCCTGTTCGATATCATGGGCCAGAAAGCTGTGCACTGCGGCGACGCAGGTGCCGGACAGGCGGCGAAAATCTGCAACAACATGATCCTTGGGGCGACGATGATCGCCACCTGCGAAGCGTTCTCTCTGGCTGACAAGCTGGGGCTGGACCGGCAGAAGATGTTTGATGTTGTAAGCACCTCGTCAGGCTATTCGTGGTCGATGAATGCCTACTGCCCCGCGCCGGGTGTCGGGCCCCAATCGCCGGCTGACAATAACTACACACCGGGTTTCGCCGCCGAGCTGATGCTTAAAGACCTTGGGTTGAGCCAGCAGGCCGCTGAACTGGTGGATGCCGACACGCCGATGGGGGCATTGGCGCATGCGCTCTATCATCAGTTTGTAGAGAAAGAAGATGGTAAGGGGCGAGATTTCTCGGCCATGTTGCCGCGTCTCGCGGCACGCGGGCGCGACGCTTAGGGTCGCAAACAGGCAATTTCAGCGGCCGACCGGGGTTAGGCTTGAGGTATCCTGACCGGAGGTGCCTCGCATGACCCTGCCTTTTCAAACCTTTGCCGCAGATCTTGCATATCGAGACCTACCGCCGCCCTTGCTGGACATTTTGCGGCGGTCCTTTCTAGACACCATGGGCGTGGCGGCTGTCGCATCAACGTCGGACATGGCGCACATTGCGGTACGCGGAGCAGCCGCCATGTTCGGCATCACGAATGCCGGAGCATCGCGGGTCCTTATGGATGGCAGATCCCTCTCCCCTGCAGGTGCCGCGATGGCAGGAGCCTTTACTGTCGATGCGGTAGACGCGCACGACACCACTTCACCTTGCAAGGGCCATGCGGGTTCCGGCGTTTTTCCTGCACTGATGGCTATGGCTGATGCATCAGATAAACCTCTGAACGGAATGGACTTTGCGGTACACCTCGCCATCGGGTACGAGATCAGCTATCGCTCCGGTCTAGCGCAACATGCGACCTGCCCGGATTACCATACCTCTGGCGCGTGGACCGCTGTCGGCATCGCTGCCGCTGCGGCGCGGGTGCTTGGTCTAACGCCCGAACAGATACGCCACGCGGCAGGTATCGGAGAATATCACGGGCCACGCAGCCAGATGATGCGCTGTATCGATCATCCCACGATGGTGCGTGATGGTGTCGGATGGGGCGCCCCTTCCGGCATAACTGCCGCCTATCTGGCACGCGAGGGTTTCACTGGTGCCCCCGCGCTGACCTGTGAAGAGGCTCCTGAATTCTGGGCCGATTTGGGACAGGGCTGGCGCACGGTGGAGGACACCAGTTACAAACCCTACCCCTGCTGCCGTTGGGCGCATCCCAGCATCGATTCGGTTGCTCATTTGATGTCAGCGCATGATCTGTCCCATCAGGAGATTGCACGCGTTGAGATAAAAACATTTCACAATGCCACCCGTCTTGCCGGCCACCGCCCCGCAACGCCGGACGAATTTGCATACAGCATCGCCTTTCCAGTCGCGACGATGATCGTGCGCGGGCAAATTGGTGTGCATGAATTAGCACCTGAAACCCTGTCGGACCCCGACATTTTGAGGGTTAGCGACGTCGTAGAGTTGATCGATGACGACCACTTTACGCGGATTTCACAAGGTAAAAGATGGGCGCAAGTGACGATCCATACAAAGGACGGTCGGCGCTTTGAGGATGTGCCACGCACCCCGAAGGGGGACAGCGATGCACCACTCTCCGACAACGAAATCTCTGAAAAGTTTCACCTTTTCGCAGATCCGGTGCTAGGTGCGCCGCGTGCTGCGGAGATCGAGACGCTGGCGACCGAATTTGACAGTCTCAACGCATCAGATTTCAGTCGCTTGCTTGATCTGTGTCTGACCAGCCCGTGAGCGGGCCAGCCAGATAAAATTGTACATATTTAAGAAGACTTATTCAGCCGCGACCTTTGCGCGTTTTTCGAGCATCGGCTTGAGGTACTTGCCCGTATAGCTTTCAGCCACCTCGGCAACCTGCTCTGGCGTGCCTTTGGCGACAATCCTGCCGCCGCCGTCACCGCCTTCGGGACCGATATCGATGATGTGATCAGCCGTTTTCACCACATCGAGATTGTGTTCGATAACGATGACAGAGTTCCCCTGATCCACCAGTTCGTGCAACACTTCTAACAACTTACGTACATCTTCGAAGTGAAGGCCAGTCGTCGGCTCATCAAGAATATAAAGCGTCCGTCCTGTAGAGCGCTTTGCCAGTTCCTTGGAGAGCTTGACCCTCTGCGCCTCACCGCCAGAGAGGGTCGTCGCCTGCTGTCCAACCTTGATGTAGCCAAGCCCGACACGCATCAGCGCATCCATCTTTTCGCGAATTGACGGCACCGCTTGGAAGAACGTCTGTGCGTCTTCGACAGTCATGTCCAGCACGTCGGCAATCGACTTGCCCTTGAACTTGATCTCAAGTGTTTCGCGATTGTACCGCGCACCCTTACAAGTCTCGCATTCCACGTAGACATCCGGCAGGAAGTGCATCTCGATTTTGATGACGCCGTCACCCTGACAGGCCTCACATCGCCCGCCCTTCACGTTGAAGCTAAAGCGTCCGGGCTTGTAACCCCTTGCTTTCGCTTCTGGAAGACCCGCGAACCAATCCCTGATCGGAGTGAACGCACCGGTATACGTTGCCGGATTGGAACGCGGCGTGCGTCCGATGGGACGCTGGTCAATGTCGATGACCTTATCCAGATGTTCCAAACCCTTGATTGTCTCGCAAGGTGCAGGTGTCTGGCGGGCACCGTTCAGGTTCATAGAAGCCGTTTTGAACAGGGTCTCAATCGTGAGGGTCGACTTGCCGCCACCAGAAACACCTGTCACGCAGACAAACTTGCCGAGCGGGAAGTCAGCAGTCACATTCTGAAGGTTGTTTCCGGTCGCCTTGACCACCTGAATTTTCTTTTTGTTCCCCGCCCGCCGCGTTGCGGGGACCGCAATCTCACGCGCGCCCGTCAAATACTGGCCCGTGATTGAATTCGCGTCGGCCGCAATCGCAGCTGGCACACCGTGGCTGACCACCTGACCGCCGTGCACACCTGCGCCCGGTCCGATGTCAAAGACATAGTCGGCCTCGCGAATGGCTTCCTCATCATGCTCTACCACGATCACTGTATTCCCCTGATCGCGCAGGTTCTTGAGTGTCAAAAGCAGGCGGTCGTTGTCGCGCTGGTGTAGGCCGATGGACGGCTCGTCCAATACATAAAGCACACCAGTCAGGCCTGAACCGATCTGGGATGCCAAACGGATGCGTTGGCTCTCACCCCCACTTAAAGTCCCACTTGAACGTGCTAGCGTAAGATATTCTAATCCAACATTATTCAAGAAACCCAAGCGTTCCCGAATTTCTTTGAGAATGGCCTTCGCAATCTCGTTTTTCTGCGGGGTCAACGCTTCCGGCACTGTATTGCACCACTCGAAAGCTTCGCGGATCGACATCTGAACCACCTGTCCCGCGTGACGCAGATCATTTGGTTTGCCAATCTTGACCGCAAGCGCCTCGGCACGCAGACGGTACCCTTCGCACGTGCCACAGGGACGATTATTCTGATATCGTTCGAATTCCTCACGCACCCAATTGCTGTCTGTTTCGCGGTAGCGGCGCTCCATGTTGGGAATTACCCCTTCGAAAACACGGCTCACCTCATAGACGCGTCCACCTTCATCGTAGCGGAATTTGATTTCTTCTTTGCCTGACCCACGCAGGAAGACCTTTTGCACCTTCGGGTCGAGGTCTTTCCACTTGGTGTTCGGGTTGAATTCATAATGTTTGGCAATCGCTTCAATCGTCTGCTTAAAGTACGGGCTCTTGCCTTTGCGCCAAGGGGCCAACGCGCCATCATAGACCTTGAGATTCTGGTCCGGCACCACAAGGCGCTCATCAAAGAAGAGCTCCATCCCCAGACCGTCACATTCCGGGCAGGCCCCGAAGGGGGCGTTGAATGAAAACAGGCGCGGTTCAATCTCGGGAATGGTGAACCCGCTTACAGGGCAGGCAAATTTCTCTGAAAACGTGCTGCGCTCCGGCTCGCCCTCGGATGGTGCCGTTTCCAGAATTGCGATGCCATCCGCCAGATCCAGTGCTGTGCGCAGGCTATCGGCCAATCGAGTTTCCAGCCCTTCGCGCACAACAATACGGTCCACAACCACATCAATGTCATGGCGGAACTTCTTATCCAGCGTAGGCGGCGTGTCCAACTCATAGAATTCGCCGTTCACTTTCACCCGCTGAAAACCGGATTTGCGCAGTTCTATGAACTCTTTTTTGTACTCGCCCTTACGATCGCGCACGATTGGGGCCAGCAGATAGGCGCGTGTCCCCTCCTCCATCTTCATGATCCGGTCGACCATATCCTGCACCTGCTGCGCCTCAATCGGCTTACCGGTTGCGGGGCTATAAGGTGTCCCCACGCGCGCAAAGAGCAGACGCATATAGTCATAGATTTCGGTCACAGTACCAACGGTCGAACGGGGGTTCTTGGACGTGGTTTTCTGCTCAATGGAAATGGCAGGGCTGAGGCCTGAAATATGATCGACGTCAGGTTTCTGCATCATATCAAGGAATTGGCGCGCATAAGCGCTTAGCGATTCCACATAGCGGCGCTGCCCTTCAGCATAAATCGTATCAAACGCCAGCGACGACTTGCCGGAACCGGACAGCCCTGTAATCACGACCAGTTGGTCGCGCGGAATATCCACATCAATGTTCTTGAGATTATGCTCGCGCGCGCCGCGCACCTCGATATTCTTCAGCTCAGCCATAACACACCCCTTATTCCCGTCAGACATAGGTGGCCTTGGCGGATTCTCCAATGGGAAAACCGGAACAAAAGGTAAACAGGTTATCTTCTGCGTATTTTTCCCAACAGCAGATGCATGATCAGCCCCAGAACAAAGGCACCGCCCGCCAGCATGGGCAACACGCTATACCCACCACTTACCAAGGCAAAGGCCATTACCGGCGTGCCAAGCGTATTGCCGATGTTGCCCATCTGCGCCATCGCCCCGTTAGCCTGCGCCTGCGCCGATGGGGTCTGGTTCAGCTGGGGCACGGCAGCAAAACTCGCCCCCTGCATCAGCCCCATGGAAGCTGCAAGAAACAGGCAGGCCGGCGGGCCGCCGGGCACCAGCCATAACCAGACCATCGCCAGCGCAGACAGCGCAAACCCAAGCTCAACCACACGAACCGCGGAAAAGACCCGCAACAGGCCAACGCCAACTGTCATCGATACCGCGATGCTTGTCAGCGGCATGGCGGTCATCACAAAAGCACGGCTGTCGGCTGCTATATAGGGCGGCAACACAGTGAGAATGGAGACAAAGCTGAAAGTATAGAAAAGCCAGCCGATCGCGGGCGCAGACAGGAAAGGTGAGCGGTAGATCGTGAGATGACTGCGCAACATCTCCCGCACGGACAACTCCGGCGGTGCATCCTCAGCCGGCAAGGCACGTAATTTCGCGCTCAGGATCAGAGCAAACAGGGCCATATAGGCCCCGTGGGCCAGAAACAACGCAGGCAGCCCAAAGTTCAGGGCCAAAGGACGCCCTGCAAATGCCAGCAGGCCAAAGGCCACGCCAAAGAACGTTCCCCAAAGGGTGAGCGTAAGACCCCGGTCCTTGTCGGCGCTTAGTTGCGCGATCAGCGTAGGGGCAGCGACGACCAGACCAAGATGGGACGCGCCTTCTACAACGCGGCTGGCAAGCATCCACGGAAGCGGCGGCAGCAATGCCTGCACCACTGACACCGCCGCCCCGACCCAAAGCGAGACAAGCAAAGCGCGCCGGTAGCGGAAGCGGGCAACGACCAGCCCCGCAACCACACCAAAGACAATGCCGACAAAGCCAACCAACGAGACGATCCATCCAACAGCCGCACCCGCATCGGGATAGGCCATCGGCAACAGATCGAAGATTACAGACACCTTGCCGTATTGCGCGGCAGCCCCCAGCCCTGCCCCCCAAAGCAACAGGATCAACACCCAAGGCGTGCGCAGGGGCATCATACCTTTTGCGCCAAGGCCCAGGCGCAGATGGGAAAATCGGGATCGTTTTTGATATCGTCTGTTTCGGGGTCATGTACCGGCGGCCAAATGTCCTCGAGGTTCCTGCGCGCAACATGCCGGTTGCCCCATTGCTCCGCATGAACGGCGTCTTCGTCAAATCCGCCCTCAACCAGCAGGTTCTTGAGCCCGCGTGCCGACCAACGTGAACAATCCTGCGGGGCGGCGTGCAAAGGCGCAAAAAACGGCACCGCGACCCAAAAATGCCCACCGGGGCGCAGCATCGCATGTACGTTGCGTGTCGCAGCATAAGGACGGTCCAGATGCTCCCAGACCTGATTGGCAAGGATCAGATCGAACTGATGAACTTTGCCCGTCTCTCCATTCACAAATGGTGCGGCGCAGACATCAAAGGCTGGATAACGAAACGCTGTATAACTTTTAAAATCAAATCGTTGACCCCATTTCCCTGAGATCTCGGCCACATCAAGCCCTTCGGGACCAAGGGCCTTGATCATCCGACGGCTGGAGGGTTGCATGACGACGCGGTTGAGACTGACCATGTTCTATCTATGCCAGCGACCCTGCCCGCCGTAAAGCGCCAAGCCGCTGTTCGGATCGGGGGCAAGGATCGCGCAGCGACGGGCTTGCCCGGCTTGTCCTTGAGGTCGGTATGAACAGCAGAACCATAGATCACGCGCGTTCAGGGCAGAGCTGCCCCTGAACCGCTTCCCAGCAATGAAAAAACCTGTCACCCTACACAACGATCACGACGATGTATGACTGTGCCCTCACGCTCCAGAAGTCACGTCGCGGGGCCACAGCCCCGCGTCCGCTGGATCAAAACTACATATGGATGACGCGGTCATAGGCGTCCAATACGCTTTCATGCATCATTTCTGACAGGGTCGGATGCGGGAAAACGGTGTTCATCAGGTCTTCTTCCGTGGTCTCCAACTGGCGTCCCACGACATAGCCCTGAATGAGCTCGGTCACCTCTGCGCCGACCATATGCGCGCCCAACAGTTCGCCTGTCTTTGCGTCAAAGATCGTCTTGATCATGCCGCTCTCTTCACCCAAAGCGATGGCCTTGCCATTGCCAATGAAAGGAAAGCGCCCGACCTTGATGTCATATCCAAGTTCTTTGGCCTTGGCCTCCGTATAGCCGACAGAGGCGACCTGCGGGTGGCAGTAGGTACAGCCTGCAATGCTCTCGGGCTTCACCGGATGTGCATGTTTGCCTGCAATCAGATCGGCGACCATGACACCCTCGTGGCTGGCCTTGTGCGCCAGCCAAGGCGCACCGGCGATGTCACCGATCGCGTATAGCCCTTCAACGCCTGTGCGGCAGAATTCATCGGTCACCACATGGGTTCGGTCGATCTTGACGCCCAGCTCTTCCAGACCAAGGTTTTCAACGTTACCGACGATGCCCACGGCAGAGATCACCGTGTCGAATTCATGTTTCTCCACTTTGCCGCCCACTTCGATATGGGCGGTTACCTTGTCCTTGGCGCGATCAAGCTTTTTGACCATCGCCTTTTGCATGATCTTCATGCCCTGCTTCTCGAACGCTTTCTTTGCAAAGGCCGAGACTTCCGCATCCTCGACAGGCAATACGCGGTCCATGACCTCAACCACCGTCGTATCTGCACCCAGCGTGTTGTAGAAACTGGCGAATTCGATACCGATAGCGCCCGAGCCGATCACCAACAGCTTTTTCGGCATATGCACCGGTTGCAGCGCGTGACGGTACGTCCAGACCAGCTTGCCATCAGCCTCAAGGCCCGGCAGTTCGCGCGCCCGTGCCCCGGTGGCCAGCACAATGTTTTTGGCCGATAGATCCTCGGTGCCCTTGTCCGTTTTGACGCTCACCTTGCCCTTGGCCGGAATCGTCGCTTCGCCCATGAATACCGTAATCTTGTTCTTCTTCATCAGATGGCCGATGCCGCCCGACAGCTGACCCGCGACTTTGCGTGAGCGCTTGACCACGGCATCCAGATCATAGTCGATCCCGTCTGCCTTCAGGCCAAACTCCTTGGCGCGGTGCATCAGATGAAACACCTCAGACGACCGCAGCATCGCCTTTGTCGGGATGCAGCCCCAATTCAAACAGATACCGCCAAGGTTCTCGCGCTCGACGATGGCGACTTTCATGCCCAGTTGTGCGCCCCGGATCGCGGCGACATAGCCGCCCGGACCTGCCCCGATGACGATCAGATCGAAGGAGTGTGCAGCCATGATAGGAACCTCGCAGAATGACGTTGCAAATATAGTTTATCGTTAAACTACATCAGCTTCATCCACAACCGCGACTTGTTCGGTATCAGGCGGCTTCGCCCACCGCTTCCAGCGTTCGCAGGGTGCTCGCGTAGCCGCCTGCGTCCATATAGGTCTGTTCGGCCGCTGTACTGCAGCGGGAAAGTGCAGCGTTGCGATACGGAAACCTGCCGAACTGGCGAATGACTTCTCGGTGTGCGCGGGCGTGCAGCAGGTTATTTGCACCTTCCTTCGGCATCCGTTCACACATCAGACGGACGCAGCGGTCCTGATCAATCAAGCTCTCGGAATGCATAAGCGGCATGTAAAAGAACTGCCGGGCCGGCGGGTCGATCATCATGTCCCAATTGCGTGCGATGGCAGATTTGGCAACAGCCAGTCCCATACGGTCGCTGGCAAAGGCTTGCCCCTCACCGCGATACATATTGCGCGAAAACTGATCCGTCAGGATGATATAGGCCAATGCGCCGCTTGGATACGTCAGCCAGAGCGAAAACTTCCCGTCACAAGCCGCGTGCCAGCCATCCTCAAACCGGTTGCGGATTTCCGTATCCAAAGCATCATCCTGAGCGTACCAACCTTTTGGTCCGACCTCATCCAGCCAGAACGAAAGAATTTCCTGAGGATCTGTCATATCATTTTCCTTTGGCCTGAATGGCCCAACCTGTTCAACTTACGGACAAAATTTCCATTCTGCCCAGTCACAAATTGTATCACACCTGACATCTGTTCTCAGTTCACGGGGAATTTTCCGGCTCAAGCTCCGCTTCGATGGCAACTTCTTGCGCAAACTCCACCGCGACGGCAGTCGCAGAGGCGGTCAGCGGGATAAAGTCGCCAGTATCGTCGACACCGACAACGTCCCGCTGTGTGGAGCGGTAGGTGGCGTAGAACGTGAGAGAGATAAAGAGAACTGCGGTGAAAAGATAAAACCCGCCCGGTCCCAATGCCGTGCCCATCATCCAGCCCGTGATGATCGGTCCAAGAATTGCGCCCAAACCGTTGATGAACACCATACCGCCTGAGGCCGCGGCCATGTCCTCGTGCTCAAGAAAGTCGTTGGTGTGGGCAATCAGCAGTGAATAAAGCGGGTTCGACATGCCACCGACGACAAAGGCCGAGACAAGCAGAATGGGATATACATGCCCCATAAACATGCCAAGAATAGATCCCAATGCGCCTATGCCGGACACGATGGCGATCAGGGTGCGGCGGTTCATCCGGTCCGAAATCCACCCGATCGGAAATTGCAAAACGACCGAACCGACAAAGAAGGTGGCCACAAAGATAGAGATTTGAGCAACGCTCAGCCCCGCTTCGGCACCGTAGACTGACGCCATTCCGAATTGGGCGGAAAACACGCCGCCCAACAGGAACATACCAACGCAGCCCAAAGGTGAGAAAGAGACCAATTCGCGCAGGCTCATTGGTTTGGTGGTATCAAACGCCGGTGTCGGGCTGATCGACAGCAAAATGGGCGTAATCGCAAGGCTCACAAGGATCGACGGGATGACGAACAGAACAAAACCCGACGGATCAGCCGTCAGCAAAAGCGCCTGAGAAATCACGATGCCCAGCGTCTGTACGATCATATAAAGCGACAAGGCCTGACCACGGTTCGAATTGTCTGCGGCGTTATTCAGCCAGCTTTCGGCCACGACATACACCGCAGAGAAGCAAAACCCGATCAATACACGGCCAAAGGTCCAAACGATCAGGTTCGGGAAAGTCGGATAGAGGATCATCACCGCAGAGATCAGCGATGCGAGTGCCGCGAATACCCGGACGTGCCCGACCCGCCGGATCATGCCCGGTGCCAGCCGCGAGCCACCGAGGAAGCCGACAAAATAGGCGGACATGACGATGGACATCTCGAAGGTCGAGAAATTCTCGATCGCGCCACGGATACCGAGCAGCGTACCTTGCATGCCGTTTCCCACCATCAAAAGGCCCATGCCAACCAACAGCGCCCATGCACTTGAGAGTACCTGTATCATTCATCGAGTCCTTTGGATTTGTACTTCTGCCCTGAACGTCTCGGGCGGGCGGGTCACCTCTGTCCGCGACATCGTGGCCCGTTTAATCAGAGTTTTGCGACATCGGGATTAATAATGAGGCATCCCCATACGAAAAGAAGCGGTATTCGCTGGCAATAGCGTGATCATAGATCGCCTTGATCCGGTCTGTTCCCATCACCGCCGAGACCAGCATCATCAGCGTTGATTTGGGCAGGTGGAAATTGGTCATCAACGCATCAGCCACATGAAATGTGAACCCTGGCGTGATGAAAATATCTGTATCGCCTTCCCAAGCAATGATCTCACCCTTGGCGCGCGCCGCGGTCTCGATCAGACGCAAGGCTGTCGTGCCAACAGGGATGACGCGGCCGCCGTCCGCTTTTGTCTGTGCGATCTCGGCGGCAGCAGCAGCAGTCACCTGCCCCCATTCCGAATGCATCTTGTGTTCGGAGATATCATCGACCTTGACGGGCAGGAACGTGCCTGCCCCGACATGCAGGGTGACGTAGGAAAAGGTGACCCCCATCGCCGCCAGATCTTTGAGTAACGGCTTGTCAAAATGCAATGAGGCCGTCGGAGCTGCGACCGCACCGGACGTCTTTGCCCAGACCGTCTGGTAATCTGTTTTATCTTGCGCATCCGCCGGACGCTTTGCCGCGATGTAGGGCGGCAGCGGCATCGCCCCCGCCGCGTTTAGCGCCGCATCGAAATCATCGCCTTCACAGTTAAAATGCAGATGCCCCTGCCCGTCCGCGACTTTTTTCAGCGTGGCGCTCAGATCGTCGCTAAAGCGAACCACTTCGCCGACCTTCAGTTTACGCAAGGGTTTGATGAGCGCGGCCCATGTGCCGTCGCCTTGCGGTTCCAGCAGTGTGACCTCAATTTTGGCTTCCACCAGACCCTGCGCACTGTCGCGCTGCCGGATGCCGAACAATCGCGCGGGAATAACGCGTGTGTCATTAAGCACGAGCCGGTCGCCGGGGCGCAACCACTTTACAAGATCGGTGACATGGCCGTCCTGAATGCTGTCGCCGTGCGCCACCAACAGCCGCGCAGATGAACGCGGCACCGCAGGACGGGTTGCAATCAGCCGCTCGGGCAGCTCGAAATCGAAATCAGAAAGTCTCATGCGCGCGCCTTACCGCCCTTCGAACGTGCGGGCAACGGGTCTTTCTGTGTTCTGCGGTTCAGACGGCAACGTGCTTTCCGTGATGCCATCGACCTCGGGCAGATCGGGGGGAGGTGCGCGGAAAATTTCGCGGAACATGGCAGGCGTCAGGGCCGACAAAGGATTGACTGACACCTTGGGTTCTTTCGCCAAACCGCTGAGCGCATAGTTGAACCCGATCAGTCCTTCGCCTTTGCGGGTAAACAGCGAACCGATACCGTTAAGGAGATAAACGGGGCTGATGACCCCCTGCATCGCAATCTGTCCGGTGTTGAGCACATAGGTGCCGTCCATCGACAGCCCCATTGATGCGCCCACCGCGCTCGCTTCGGTCAGCGTCAGGCGGTTTGGCGTCAGCCGGAAGCGTGCCTCAACCTCGTCGAAATAGATACCGTCCCCGTTGAGCTCGTTCACCAGCCCGACGACTGACACAGCATTAAGCAAGGCCGCGATCCCCGGCGCATCCTTGATCGCAACCCCGCCCACGTCGAGCTTACCGTCAAAAGCACCGCCCGATCCCACGGGCAACAGCACGAGAGACAGCGAACCGCCAACCACCTGTTTGAGCAATCCGGCTGCACGCAACACGGCACCGGCATCGTCAGACTGAAGTCGAACGGCGCTGCGGCCTGACTGCGGTAACAGACGCCCCTGAACGGGAACCGCGCCGTTCAACTGTGCCTGAAAATTGCCATCCAATCCCTTGGCGGTGTTGAACCGCCCCTTAATGCCAGTCAGAGCAATCGTGTCGGTAATCTGCAGCCGGTTCAGCGCCACCTCCATCGGGGGTGCCGCCGGGTTCGGCTTGCTGTCACCGAACTCGGCACGGCGCAGGTCCAGTGTACCGCCCCGCAGCACAACCTGCACGGGCCGCCCCTTGCCGCGCCCGATCAGATCAAGAGGCACATCAAGCCAGTCTCCAACTTTTACGCTGTCAAACCGGACCCGCTCAAGCGCTGCGTTTGCACCCAAGGTAACAGAGCCGTTTGCCGCCAACCCCGGTGCGGAAAAGGACAGGCTTTCAACCTTCGGGACCGACCCCAGTTCGATAGAGAGGGCCAGCGCACCTGCACGTGATGCCGGTTTGCTCCACGAGACTTGCGGCACAGATACGCGGATGCCCCTAAGGTCCGATTGCAATTTCAGTTGCGGCGGCTTGCCCTTGGCGATGGTAATTTCGACTTCTGCCTTGCCGGACCCCGATACCGTGCCCGGTGGCAAAGCAACACCAAAGCGGTCCAGCGTGCGCTCCGACAGCTCAAGATCGGCAAGCAGTTTGGCGGGACCGGCACCTTTTCCGACCGGTTGCGTATAGCTTACATTTACAGGCAACCCGTCGAGCGATGCAGGCCCCTCCAGCCTGAACGCTTTGTTATCGGCGCGAAGCTCAAGCCTGTCAGCTTCGATCTTTCGCCCCTTAACCAGTACATCCGAATTCAACCTGCGCAGTCCACCATTGACGTGGTAATCGACCTTGATGCGCTGCCCCTTGCGCAAAGTCATCGCCAGCGTGCCTTCCAGCTCGGCCTCCCCGCCGGCCAAGGCTTCTGGCAGGTTGGCTTTGTCCATGACAGACAACGGCGGCATATTGAGAAGCGACAGCGCGGCGGTGACGCTTGATCTGGTTTTCAAACGCACCACCGCCGGTGTGCCGTCCTTGGCGCGTACATCGGGGATAATAAAGGAGGATCCGCTCATCTCGATGGCACCGCCCTGCGGCGGAATAACGTCGCCCTTGTCGACCGAAACGACCAACCGGTTCTCTGCCAGACTGAAATGTCCTTGCGCGTCTGTGATGTTGGGCAGTGTTTTCACATAGCGCACATCACCCTCTTCGAAATCGAAAGCGAGATAGGTTTGCGGCGTCATGTCCGGCGCGCGGCGCAGTGCAAGGTCGATGTTGCTGACCTGTCCAGCCTTGAGGTTGGTCGCGACCCAGTCCCGCGTTCCCGGCGCGGCACGTTCGGGCCAAAGGGTCAGTAGCCTGTCGCGCTCGATCGCATCCATGCGTGCATCAAGCGCCAGACGCCAGCCTTTGGGATCAGCCTCGACCACCCCGTTCAGTATGGCGGTTTTGCCTTGATCGCTGAGTTGTGCTCGGCCAAGGGTGAGCTTGAATGGATCAAGCGTGAGGCGAAAATCGAGATCGACACCCGCCAGTTCCACCGGTGCCTCATAAAGGTCTGCTGGATTTGCCCTGAGGCCGGACAAATTGATCTGTCCCACGAGATCCGTAAGCGTGCTGCCTTGCGCGTCCAGCCCCAAGGCCGCTGATCCGGCTGCTTCGCCGGATATCCATTTACTGCGCACGGACAGTGCGTCGAACTGCAAAAATCGCGCTTCCGGATCGTAGTTGAAGTAGCTGCGCGCCTCTTCAAACGGGATCGGTTCCGTGGCTGCATTAGGCTGCACCACGCCCTCACTTATATTAAGCGATGCCGCAAGCGGTGCGAAACGTCCCTGCGGCGTGAAACCTGACCTCACTGAACCTGATATCGGTGCCTGTAGAACCCCGAGCCACGCAAAGGCCGGACCCTGTGCAGCAATATCGCCTGCGGCCACGCCATCGAAGTTCACTCCGAATTCGGCCTCTGTTTCCCCTATCCGACTGGTGTAATTCGCGGCCAAGGTTGCAACGCCTGCCCCACCGTCCAGCACGGCAAGGTCAGCCGAGATTGTCAGGTTTTCACCATCGCGGATCAGGCGCAGCCGCCCGCCATCCATCGTCCAGACGCGGTCTGCCCGCACGTCTTCATAGCGCAGGGTTAGCGCCCTCAGATCGACCTCACGCAACGCGCTCATCGCAGGGCTCAGCAGCAGAGTATCCACCTGCCCTACAAGCTGTGGCAATGTCGCGGCCTGCCGATTGCCGGACAAACCGCTCAGGCCCGATTGTAGAAAGAAACTGCCATCAGCACTCCGCCGGAGTGTTGCAACCATGCCCGACAGCGACAGGTCACGCGGCTGAAACTGTCGTTGGAGCAAGGGTCCGCTCGCCAGTGTGGCGCGGAATTCGTTAAAATGAAGAAGCTCCTGACCGTCGAGTGATTGCACCACGACATCACGCAGCCTCACACGCGGTGTCCAGTTGTCTTCCATAACGAAAGCCATCTCGCCAAAGGTGATGCGCGCCTCCGGCAGCACTTGTTCGAGACGGGCTTCAATCCGGCTTTGCACCCAAACGGGAGCGGTTACAGGGTTGTTCTTAAGATAGACAACCGCACCGGCGATCGAAAGGACACCAACTGTGGTCAGACCCAAAGCAAGATTGAGCAACCACATCACGCCTTTGCCGACATGACGGGCCTTTGGCGTTCTGGAGGAAGATCGGCTGGTGTCGCTCATTATCGTCCGCTTTGGAATCCCGGGCTTGGCACGCGCAGTTATCGCCCTAGTATGTCAGGCCAACGCAGCCCTTCCAAGCGAAAGACAACGAGACCATGCCAGAGCTTTACGACACCGCCCCCGACTTTACCCTGCCTGTTACAGGCGGCGGCGAGATTACGCTTAGCGCGTTGAAAGGCACCCCTGTTGTGCTGTTCTTTTATCCGCGCGACGACACGCCCGGCTGCACAAAGGAAAGTATCGGTTTCTCGGCATCCCTTGCGGATTTCGAAAACGCAGGCGCAAAGGTCTTTGGTATCTCACGCGATACAATGGCCAAACATGACAAATTCACAGCTAAGCATGACCTGACCGTTCCGCTTCTTTCTGATGAAGAAGGCAAAGTGACCGAAGACTACGGCGTCTGGGTGGAAAAGAATATGTACGGCAAGAAGTCCATGGGGATCGAACGTGCGACCTATCTGATCGACGCAGAGGGCAAGATTTCGAAGATCTGGCGCAAGGTCAAAGTGCCGGGGCATGTGGAAGACGTGCTCGAAGCGGTGCGGGGTCTGTGAAGCCGCTCGCCGAGATGGCAGAGGCCGTGCTGCGCTGCGCAGGCGGACGCGAAAAAACGGCGTTGTCCCGCGCGTTTGCCGCGGAGTGGCGCGTCGCCCGCGAGGCAGGCGAGCGCCCTGAGATCGGCACTGCAAATCCGCCAATGCACCCAGCCCGACCCGCAGCCCCCGAACTGCTGAGCCCGCGCGATGTGCCCCAACGCAAACCGGGCACGCCCGAGGGCCGGATCGCGCTATTACATGCCGTTGCCCATATTGAGCTGAACGCCGTGGACCTGCATTGGGACATTATCGCCCGGTTCACAGACACGAAGATGCCTATCGGGTTCTACGACGATTGGGTCAAAGCTGCTGATGAGGAATCCAAACATTTCAACCTGATGGCCGATTGCCTTGAAGAGTTGGGCAGCTTTTACGGCGCTCTGCCTGCCCATGCGGGCATGTGGCGTGCGGCCGAAGATACCGCGACCGACTTTATGGGACGACTGGCCGTGGTGCCGATGGTGTTGGAAGCACGCGGGCTGGATGTGACACCGGGGATGATCAAGCTTTTCAAGCAAGCCAAAGCGGCCAGCGCGGTTGCAGCGCTAGAGACGATCTATGCCGAAGAGGTCGCCCATGTGGCGTACGGCAGCAAATGGTTTCATTTTCTATGCGGGCGCCATGAGCTTGACCCAAAGGACCAGTTTCATATGCTGGTGGGGCGTTACTTCCACGCAGACCTCAAACCGCCATTCAACGAGGAAAAGCGCGCAGAAGCCGGTATTCCACCGGATTTTTATTGGCCGCTCACCGCCTGACGCCCGCCCGCTCGCCGCAAACGCTGCCAACCTTCGCTTAGAATTCGGCACGCAAATTCCTGCGTGCCGGATGCAGGTCGGATTACAAGTATCTGGTATCGGCGGTTTTTTGCCAATTTACACCATTCAGGCGTTTTGACGCCGCGATACATTCCATCAGACTTGCTAGGAAGGGTGTCACTGGCTAAGGAGCGTAGGGCATAAGGGCTCCGCAGACGGGCTCGTGCAGGGTATAAGAGGGAAAATCAAGTGCGTACACGGTTGGCAATCAAAATCCATTCCATTCTGGAACACTATTTTCCCGAACGGCGCGTCTTTTTGAAATCCGACAACGATACCCGCTTTATCCGCCTGCGCCCTGGTACACAGATCGTCGCTTTTGCAGGAAGTGCCTGCCTTGTTGCCTGGTCAATTGTCGCCACGGCGATCATCCTGATGGATAGCATCGGTTCCGGCAACTTTCGCGAACAGGCGAAACGGGACCAGCGCACCTATCAGGCACGTCTGAACGACCTTTCCGCGCAACGCGACAGCCGCGCCAGCGAAGCGCTGGCCGCGCAAGAGCGTTTTAACGTGGCGCTCAAACAGATTTCTGTGATGCAATCGGAGCTTCTCCAGTCCGAAATTTACCGCCGCGAGCTTGAGACCGGTATCGACGTGATCCAGAGCACGCTGCGCGACACCATGCAGCAGCGCAAAGCCGCGCGCACCCAGCTCGCCGAGCTGGAAGGAAGCCTTCAGGAAGGCGGGACCGGCGCGGTCCAGGCGGCAGGTAGCACCGCACCTATGGAGTTCCTTGCAGACGCATTGGCCCGTACCGCGCAAGAACGCGATCAGGTTATCGCAGACGCTGAAGAGTCGCTTTTGAAAGCCGACCGGATGAGCCAGGAAATCGCGCTGATGCAAGACCGCAATGATGCGATCTTCCGCCAGCTTGAAGAAGCAATGACCGTTTCCGTCGCCCCGCTCGACAAGATGTTCCGCAATGCTGGTATGCCGACGGACCGTATTCTGGAGACTGTCCGCCGTGGCTATTCCGGTCAGGGTGGCCCATTGGCCCCGCTCAGCTTCTCTACCCGTGGTGAAGAGCCCGGCCCCGACACACTGCGTGCAAACCGTCTACTGAACCAGATGGACCGCTTGAACCTCTATCGCATCGCCGCGCAGAAAGCGCCTTTCGCCAATCCGGTTAAGGATGCCTTCCGCTTCACCTCCAAATTCGGCTTCCGCCGCGACCCGAAAACGGGCGGTCGTCGCATGCACTCCGGCGTTGATTTCGCCGCGGGCCTTGGCACACCGCTTTACGCTACTGCGGACGGTGTTGTGACCCATTCGGGCTGGCAATCAGGATATGGTAGGCTCGTCAAAATCCAGCATGAATTTGGCATTGAGACACGCTATGCGCACATGTCACGTCTGCGTGTAAAAGTAGGACAAAGGGTCTCGCGCGGACAGAGAATTGGTGATATGGGAGCGTCTGGACGCGTCACCGGCGTTCACCTGCACTATGAAGTGCGTGTAGGTGGCAAGGCCGTGAACCCGATGATCTATATCAAGGCAGCAAACGATGTTTTCTAAAAGCAAAATCAACGATCCCGCACCATCCAAAGAGGCAGAGACCACGACAAAGGCCCCTGCCCCCGCAGCACCAACTGCAACTGCACAGGCCAAGCCGAGCGAGTTCAAGGCAAGCGCGCCAAAAGCAAAGCCGCCCGCCTCGTTGCTTTCGGCTGACTTGCACGTGACCGGAAACATGAAAACAACCGGTGATATCCAGGTTGAGGGTACAGTGGAAGGCGACATTCGCGCGCATCTTCTGACCATCGGTGAAAGCGCCACCATCAAAGGCGAAGTAATCGCAGATGATGTCGTAATCAACGGCCGCATCGTTGGCCGCGTGCGCGGTCTTAAGGTTCGTCTGACATCAACAGCACGTGTCGAGGGTGACATCATCCACAAGACAATCGCGATTGAATCCGGTGCACACTTTGAAGGTTCCGTTCAGCGTCAAGATGATCCGCTGAACCCGGGTGCGAAATCCTCACCTGTTCCAAAGGGAAACCCAGCGGCTGAGTAAGCCTACCTGTCTGCTAGAATATAAAAGGCACTGTCTGTGATCAGGCGGTGCCTTTTTTGTTGTGCCTAAGGCGGCGGGTCAGACTGGCCTTTGCGCCATCACCTCTACTCGCTTTCGTGCAATTGGCCAGAGTAGCAGCGGTGTGACGACCATCTGTCCAGGATACAGAACGCAAAGATTGTGATTTGACCGCTCAGGGCAATGACCGAGCTTTGCTTGAGGTCCTGCAGTATGTCGGGTCAAAGCACGATCAGGCTGTCTGTCGTAAAGGTCGTGGCGTTTGGCTGGGTGCCGAATGCCTCAAGATATGTCGTGATGAAACCCGCCGCAGTTTGAGGTGGGTTTCTCAGACCTTAGAGATGTGTACGGTAAAGCCGCTCGAACACACCGGCGCTAAACCGATCTTTGTTTTAAGACGCGTGTGGAGTGACAGACGGCTCATCCCCGTCGCCTCTGCCTTATCACGCATGGAGGTAGCCGACAGTCCCTTGCGGTCAAAGAGGCCAAGGCTCTCGGCGAGAATACGGGCCTTGCGCTCAGAAGCGGCTGCGAGAATCTGAAACGGCCGATCTGTCATGGGCTATGGTTTGCACAAGCGAACTACGCTTTCAATGCGCTAGAGTATAATGGCAAAAGGGCGCGCCAATCAGCACGCCCTCAAGCTAGATTTGTATGATTGTGTTAATCTGTGACAGTGACCGATTTCATCATGTCAGGCGCGCCGACAACTGCGCCGTTGCCACCTGTTCCAAGTTTGATCGCATCGACGATGTCCTGCCCTTCCGTCACGCGGCCAACAACTGTGTACTGCCCGTTCAGGAAGTGTCCTTCATCAAACATGATGAAGAACTGACTGTTGGCGGAGTTTGGGTTTTGCGAACGGGCCATGCCTACCACGCCCTTGTCGAATGGCAGGTCGGAGAATTCGGCCGGCACGTCAGGCAGATCGGACCCGCCCATCCCCGCACGGCGCATGTCGCCCCCGGAGCGGCCAAATTCGACGTCCCCGGTTTGCGCCATAAATCCGTCGATCACGCGGTGGAACACCACGCCATCGTAGGCACCTTGCTCTGCCAGCGTCGTGATGCGCTCAACATGCTGTGGGGCTACGTCTTCGAGCAGGTCGATCATCACGGTGCCGTTCGCTTCACCAGCGATCTCGATCTTGAGACCCGATGCGCTTGCGGCTGTGCCAAAAAGCACCGCCATGAGGCCGCTTGTCAGAAGCGCCTTAGACATCTGCAGCCACCTTGACGCTGATCATGCGGTCAGGTTCGGCAGGTGGCTCGCCGCGGGCGATGGCATCAACATGTTCCATGCCGGACGTGACCTGACCGTAGACGGTGTACTGACCGTTCAGGAAGTCGTTGTCCTTGAAGTTGATGAAGAACTGGCTGTTCGCAGAGTCAGGATTGGCCGAGCGCGCAGCACCGATGGATCCGCGTGCGTGTGGCACTTTTGAGAATTCCGCAGGAACATTGCCCAGATCAGAACCGCCCGTCCCCGCCATGCGCAGGTTGAAGTCGCCTTCCATGTTGCCGTGCTCCACATCGCCTGTCTGGGCCATGAAGCCTTCGATCACGCGGTGAAATGCAACGTTGTCATATTTGCCTGCGCGCGCCAGCTCTTTCATGCGCTCTACATGCTTGGGTGCCAAATCCGGCAGCAGCTCAATCGTGACGGTTCCGCCTTTGAGTTCCATCAGGATCGTGTTTTCCGGGTCTTTGATCTCGGCCATGCCGTGCTCCTCTACTAGATTTGCACTTAACTAGGGCTGATCGGCCCGATTGCCAAGCAAGTGCATTGACCAATCAGCCCGATCAGGCAAAACAGTGCCTGCATGATGGCAAAAAGGATCGTGAACATGGGCTGGAAATCGCTGGATGATATGGAGTTGCGCGGCAAGCGGGTGCTGGTGCGTGTCGACATCAATGTGCCTGTCGAAGACGGTCGCGTCACTGACGCCACGCGGATTGAACGGATCGTGCCCACCGTAACCGACATTCTGGCAAAGGGCGGCAAGCCGATGTTGATCGCCCACTTCGGCCGCCCCAAAGGTAAAGTTGTGCCGGAGATGAGCCTGCGGCAGGTTTTGCCTGCGCTGGAAAATGCGCTTGGTGTATCCGTTGCTTTTGTCGAAACACTTGAAGCCGCAGAGAACCTTTCTGATGATGCAACTGCGGCACAGGTGATCCTGCTGGAAAACATCCGCTTTGCGCCCGGGGAAGAGGCGAACGATCCCGCGTTTGCGGCCCGACTTGCCAATCTGGGTGATGTCTATTGCAATGACGCGTTTTCTGCCGCGCACCGCGCGCATGCATCCACTGAAGCGCTTGCCCGTGAACTGCCGGCCTGTGCGGGACGGTTGATGCAGGCAGAATTGCACGCGCTTGAGGCTTCCCTTTCACAGCCCGAACGCCCCGTGGGTGCCGTGGTGGGTGGTGCCAAGGTCTCAACCAAGATCGCACTGCTAGAGAACCTTGTTACGCGGCTCGATACGCTGGTGATCGGTGGCGGCATGGCCAACACGTTCTGGGCAGCTCTGGGCGCTGACATGGGCGGATCCCTCAAAGAAGACGACTATCTCCAAACGGCGAAGGACATTCTTGCAAAGGCCGAGAAATCAGGCTGCCGTGTGATCCTTCCCGAGGACGGGCTAGTGGCACGGACTTTTGCGGCGAACGCGCCCTATGAGGTGGTCAAGCTCACCGCCACAACGAAGCTGGACGCGGACCAGATGGTGTTGGATGCGGGCCCTGAAAGCATCAAGACCCTGACAGTTGCATTTGAAGCGCTCAAGACACTGATCTGGAATGGCCCGCTTGGTGCCTTCGAGATTGCCCCCTTTGACACGGCCACGGTCGCGGCGGCGCAGATCGCAGCGCGCCGCACAAAAGAGGATGCGCTGATTTCAGTAGCGGGCGGCGGTGATACGGTTGCGGCGCTTCACAAGGCGGGTGTTGCTGACGATTTCTCTTATATTTCTACCGCTGGTGGTGCCTTTCTTGAGTGGATGGAGGGAAAGACATTGCCGGGTGTTGCGGCCCTGTCCGGTCAAACGCTCTGACAGCTGAAAAAAGGGCCTTAATTGCGGCTTTAATGCCAGTTTTGGCGCTGTCGGCGGTCGAAAAGGATTCACACTGCGAATCGCATGTGTCATAATACCTTCACGTCCAGCAAGAGACGACCAGAAGGCCGAGCCCATGAACCGCACCGCACGCCCCGCGTTTGGTACACTTTTCTTTTTCGCCATCGCCTTTGCGCTGAGCCTTTATTTCACCTTTGCCGCTGTGCAGGGCGATTTTGGGTTGTTCCGCCGCGCTGAGATTGTTGGCGAAAGCCAGGAATTGCGCGAGCAACTGGCACAAGTCCGCGCCGAAGTGGCCCGGATGGAAAACATGACGCATCGCATGTCGGACGACTATCTTGATCTGGATTTGCTGGACGAACAGGCGCGCAGCGTTCTGGGCATGGTCCGCTCTGACGAAATGGTCATCCACTAGTCCCGTCCCCGATCCTGTCCTTCATCATTAGTCTTCCGTGCCGACGCCTTGGGCGTGAAGGGTGTTCTTGCATCCCTAACAAATGTCTCTACCCTTGAGTGAACGAATCCGATAAAGAATAGTTTAACGCTAAACTATATCTGCACTGCGAGTTGCACCCGAGGAGGATTGCCGAATGGCGGCCAAGAAAACCACCAAGAAACCGAATGTTTCAGCCGATGAGCTGAAGGCCTATTACAAGGACATGCTGCTTATCAGGCGGTTCGAGGAAAAGGCGGGCCAGCTTTATGGCATGGGATTGATCGGCGGTTTTTGTCACCTCTACATCGGACAGGAAGCGGTTGTTGTCGGCTTGGAAGCTGCGGCCAAAGAAGGCGACAAGCGTATCACCTCCTACCGCGATCATGGCCACATGCTGGCATGTGGAATGGACCCCAACGGTGTGATGGCTGAGCTGACGGGCCGCGAAGGCGGTTATTCCAAGGGCAAGGGTGGCTCTATGCACATGTTCTCGAAAGAGAAGCACTTCTATGGTGGCCACGGCATTGTTGCAGCGCAGGTGCCACTGGGCGCGGGCCTCGCCTTTGCGGACAAGTACAAAGGCAACGACAACGTGACCTTCACCTACTTCGGGGACGGGGCCGCGAACCAGGGACAGGTTTATGAGGCCTACAACATGGCAGAGCTGTGGATGTTGCCCGTCGTTTTTGTCATTGAAAACAACCAATATGCCATGGGCACATCGCAGAAACGCTCAACCGCGTCCCCTAGCTATTGGGAACGCGGTGCTGCTTATGGCATCCCCGGAGAAGAAGTAGACGGCATGGATGTATTGGCCGTCAAAGAAGCGGGCGAGAAAGCCGTGGCACACTGCCGTGCAGGCAAAGGCCCCTATATCCTCGAGATTAAAACCTACCGTTACCGTGGCCACTCCATGTCGGACCCGGCTAAGTACCGGACCCGCGAGGAAGTCCAGAAAATGCGCGACGAACGTGACCCGATCGAAGCGGTGCGCACCCTTCTGCTTACGGGTAAGCACGCCACCGAAGACGACCTCAAGGCCATCGACAAGGATATCAAGAAGATCGTTAACGAGTCCGCCGAATTCGCAAAAGAAAGCCCGGAGCCACATCTGGATGAACTCTGGACAGACATTTACGCAGAGCTGGAGGCATAAACATGGCTACTGAAATTCTTATGCCCGCCCTCAGCCCTACTATGGAAGAAGGCACGCTGGCAAAGTGGATGGTCAAGGAAGGCGATACTGTTTCCTCCGGTGACATCATGGCCGAAATCGAGACCGATAAAGCCACGATGGAGTTTGAAGCCGTCGACGAAGGTATCATCGGGAAAATTCTGATCGAGGAAGGCACCGAAGGTGTGAAAGTGAACACCGCCATCGCGATCCTTCTGGAAGAAGGCGAGAGTGCGGACGACATAGACACCGCAAAGTCCGAGCCTGCGTCCGCTCCTGTCCCAGCCGAAAAAGCGCAATCCTCCGAGGATGCGCCGTCGGCCGGCATGTCCCATCCCGAGCCTGACCTGAGCCCTGACTGGCCCGAAGGCACAACTCTGAAGCAGCAAACAGTGCGTGAAGCATTGCGCGATGGAATGGCCGAAGAAATGCGCCGCGATGACAGCGTATTCCTGATGGGCGAGGAAGTCGGCGAATACCAAGGCGCCTACAAGATCAGCCAAGGGATGCTGGATGAATTCGGCCCCAAACGTGTGATCGACACCCCTATCACCGAGCACGGTTTCGCTGGTATCGGTGTCGGTGCGGCCTTCGGTGGTCTGCGCCCGATTGTCGAATTCATGACCTTCAACTTCGCCATGCAGGCGATTGACCATATCATCAACTCCGCTGCGAAGACGCTTTATATGTCGGGTGGTCAGATGGGTGCGCCTATGGTGTTCCGCGGTCCGAACGGTGCCGCCGCGCGTGTGGGCGCGCAGCACTCTCAAGACTACGCTGCATGGTACATGCAGATACCTGGTCTAAAAGTGGCGATGCCCTACTCTGCCTCCGACTACAAAGGCCTGATGAAGACCGCGATCCGTGATCCGAACCCGGTGATCTTTTTGGAGAATGAGATCCTGTATGGGCGCACCTTCGACGTGCCGGATCTGGATGACTATACGGTCCCGTTCGGCAAAGCACGCATCTGGCGCGAAGGCGACGATGTCACCATCGTGAGCTTTGGCATCGGAATGAGCTATGCCTTGCAAGCCGCTGAAAAGCTGGCAGAGGATGGCATCAACGCCGAGGTGATAGATCTGCGCACCCTACGCCCGATGGACACGCCCGCCTTCATTAAGTCGGTCAAGAAAACCAACCGCCTTATCACGATCGAAGAAGGCTGGCCGCAAGGATCGGTAGGCAACTACATCTCAAGCGTGGTGATGCAGGAAGCGTTCGACTACCTGGATGCGCCCGTCATCAACCTTACCGGCAAGGACGTACCGATGCCCTATGCGGCGAACCTCGAAAAACACGCGCTATTGACTGTCGACGAAGTCATCGCAGCCGTAAAAAAAGTCACGTACAAATAAGGAGCGGACAAGATGCCTACAGAAATCCTCATGCCCGCCCTCTCCCCGACAATGGAAGAAGGTACATTGGCCAAATGGCTGGTCAAGGAGGGCGACGAAGTCTCCTCTGGTGATGTGATGTGCGAGATCGAAACCGACAAGGCAACGATGGAATTCGAAGCCGTGGACGAAGGCGTTATCGGCAAAATTCTGGTCGAAGAAGGTACCGAAGGGGTCAAGGTAAACACCCCTATCGCCGTCCTGCTCGAAGACGGCGAAAGCGCGGATGACATTGGCGAGACGTCTGCGCCAAAGGCGGAAGCTTCATCAAATGCTGCCCCTGCCGAAGCCTCTGACGTGACCGCTCCGGCCAAAGGTCACGGGCGCGGTGAGACCGACGCGACCCCTGCCCCTGCTGCTCCGCAAGGGTCCGATGGAAAACGCATCTTCGCTTCGCCTCTCGCGCGGCGCATTGCGGCAGACAAAGGTGTGGACTTGTCGCAGGTCAAAGGCTCGGGCCCTCATGGGCGCATCGTCAAATCAGATGTGGAAGGTCTTTCCAAATCCGACACACCAGCCGCTACAACAAAATCTTCAGCAACGTCTGCTCCGGCTCAGGCGGCAGTATCGGCAGGTCCTGCAACTGACACGATCCTCAAGATGTACGAGGGCCGTGAGTACGAAGAAATCAAGCTGGACGGCATGCGCAAGACCATCGCTGCACGCCTGACCGAAGCCAAGCAAACAGTACCGCACTTCTATCTGCGCCGAGATATCCAACTGGATGCTCTGATGGCTTTCCGTGCTCAGTTGAACAAACAACTGGAACCACGCGGGATAAAGCTGTCGGTCAATGACTTCATTATCAAAGCATGCGCGCTTGCGCTCCAGCAGGTGCCGGATGCCAATTCGGTCTGGGCCGGTGATCGCACCCTTAAACTCAAGCCGTCAGATGTGGCAGTGGCCGTGGCTATCGAAGGCGGTCTATTCACACCGGTCTTGAAAGATGCCGAGATGAAGTCGCTGTCTGCCCTGTCCGCCGAGATGAAGGATCTTGCAGGTCGCGCCCGTGACCGTAAGCTTGCGCCGCACGAGTATCAGGGCGGCAGCTTCGCAATTTCAAATCTCGGCATGTTCGGGATCGACAACTTTGATGCGGTCATCAACCCGCCGCACGGTGCGATTCTGGCTGTTGGTGCGGGTGTGAAGAAACCGATTGTCGGCAAAGACGGGGAGTTGGGTGTGGCAACCGTTATGTCAGTCACTTTGTCTGTCGATCACCGTGTTATCGACGGTGCAATGGGGGCCGAGTTGCTGAATGCGATCAAGGATAACCTTGAAGCACCGATGACGATGCTGGCTTGAAACAAACTGAATCTACAAAAAAAGCCGGCGGAAACGCCGGCTTTTCTATAAACTCACTAAGAAATTTCAGTCTGTAGGGCCAAACATATGGTTCATTGAAACCGCTGGCTGATCACATCCCGCCTCGCCTACGATGCGTGCAGGAATGCCCGCGACCGTTTTACAAGGCGGCACTTCCTCGAGCACCACAGACCCGGCTGCGATACGACTACAATCACCGATTTTGATGTTGCCAAGCACCTTCGCACCAGCGCCAATCAGGACACCGTTCCCAATCTTGGGATGACGGTCTTCTTCTTCCTTGCCGGTCCCGCCCAACGTGACAGAATGCAGCATAGAAACGTTGTCGCCGACGACTGCTGTCTCACCGATGACGATCGAATGTGCGTGGTCAATCATGATACCTTTACCAATCCGCGCACCAGGATGGATATCAACGCCGAAAATCTCGCTCACGCGCATCTGAACAAAATACGCCAGATCCCGGCGACCATTCGTCCAGAGATGATGACCAACACGATAGGCTTGTACCGCCTGATATCCTTTGAAGTACAAAATCGGTTGCAGCAGCCTGTGGCAAGCTGGGTCACGCTCGTAAATCGCCACAAGGTCAGCGCGTGCCGCTTCTACCAGACCAGGCTCAGCCTCATACGCCTCTTCGACCATCTCGCGCACCACCACCATCGACATCTCGTTCGATGCAAGCTTTGCAGCGATGCGATATGACAGCGCTTTCTCTATCGATTTATGATGCAGGATACATGCATGTACAAAGCCGCCGATCAGCGGCTCGTCCTGAACCGCTTGTTCCGCCTCGGACTGTATCCGGTCCCAAACCGGGTCAATCGCGGCAATCTTACTGCGCAGTTCAGCCATAAATCACATCCTTTGAAAGGTTCGCACTTCTCTATCTGTTATTGGCTTAGCAAAAGAAAAGACCCGATGCAGCATAATTATATTGGCCGCATTCATACGAAACTTACATGACCGCTCGCGCACGCACTTTCCGCAACTGCCGCAGAACCTCTTCGAAACACTGACAATAATCAGAATTGTCAAAGGACGGTTCATTGGTTGGGTTACATGTCAATGCAACTGATCTCAATGTACCGTTACCCCATTTCGGATGTAAGCGTTCATAGCGCCGCACAAACTGGTCCGCTTTCATTGCCTTTTTGATCATCTTCGCAGCGCACTTTCTGCGCGACGCATGCGGCACAGACAACAGGACCCGTGCCGCTGCTGAGGCATCGCTATAGAAAGCGGGGCGCATCAAACGTTCACGCGAAGCCGTTGAACCAGACCAGCCCCATAGGTTGCTGAAACCTGCGCCACGGCCAAATCAAACGAAGCACCGATCCCGTCTTCCGCCTGCATGCCCGCCGTGTATTGCCATGAAGGTGTACCAACCAAAACTTCCCGCTTCAGCGCAGTTCCGTCAAAAACACGCACCAGATAGCTTTCGCTTTCTTCTCCAAGTGGCACTTCGGGCACATCCCAGTTGTCGCCATTGATCCGCGTCCTTCTGATCCAGCTCATGTCGAATTGGCCAGTCGGACGTTTCACGGCCTTAAGATGCGATGGGCTGTAAGGCCGCAAACCGTTTCCATCAAAAGCCTGCACAATCTCGCGGTATGACGGATCATCCAAGCCTCGCATCGCCGGACCGATCCGGAAATACTGTGCAACCCGCCTCAGGTTGGGGCTCAGTTCGATCTGCGATGGCACCCCGTCAAGCAGCACGAATTTCGATCCCGCTGGCCATTCACCGGGCATCAACGCGTCTGACCCCCCCTGACCTCTTAGCCGGTTAGACACCCAATAGGTGCGCGGCCCCACCAATTCGGCTTTGGCGAATTGGAAGACCTCCCAGTTATCGGCACTGCCATCCCCGATTGCTGCAAGATTTGCGCCCGAGAGCAACGCCTCCTCAGTAACGGATGAAAGTTCACCGCTTATCAACTCCACCTCCAGAACATCTCCGCGGTCAATCACTCCAGCACAGGCAGAAGGCATGGTACGCAGACTAACGCCAACCGTCGCGCGTGAGGCAATCACCTTGTTCAGTTGATAGTTCGCGTCAGTGGTGGATTGAAACAATGCTGCTGGTCCGGGCCACGGTCTGGCTGTTGCCGCGATGTGAGGGGCATGGGGAACCTCATCTCCCCTCAGCAAAGGCAGGTCGAGAAAATGTGAGACAACAGGCGTCGGCGCAACAAATGCCCGCGCTTGCACAACCTCGTCATAGATATCCGCAAGATCGTAAACCTCCGGCTCTATCCTCACGCCTTCGATCAACTGGACGTCCGATTGTTCCACCCGGTCGATCCGGTAGAGTGCCGCGCGTTCATGCCCGTCCCCAGGCAACTCGAATACATCGCCTGCGCCCAATTCCATCTTTGAGGGCGGCAGGGCCAGACGGACTGTGTCGCGCGCAACCCGTGCTTCGGTCAACCAGCGTTCCGCAATCTGACGTCCCTCCCCACGCGTCAACGCCAGATTGACCTCTGACCCTGAAACAGCATGGGTGGCGTCGTCAGCAAGCACAGCTTCTTCCGCAATCACATCAAAATCAGCGTCTGCCTGAACAAAACGCAACCGCATCCGGCCGGATATCTCAGCTTCGGCTTCCCGGCTCTGCTCGGCGACACCATCCAGTTCCTGACTGACGGCCAGACGATCAGGGTCAAGCGTTACAGCCTTCACGCCATCGCGCATGCGGAATTGTAGCAAACCGTCGCGCTCAATCGCATCAAAGCCGTAGCGGATCATCAAAGGTTGTAACGCTGTACGTGCATCCGCGACCTGTTCGACAGCGTAGCCACGAACATAGCCATACAACCCCTCAGTGCTAAAGGCTTTCAGCCCAGCGCGGGTACAAATCTCAGTCACCACAGAGGCAAGCGTCCGTCCGGCCGTCCGGCCGTTGATCCAGTGGCCCCGAGTGTAATTTTCACCATCGCTCCACTTGGCGACATTATTGGGGAATGCGGGATAAGGCCGCGTGTCGAACGCCCAGACAAAGGCCCGAGACATATCCAGCATACGCCCTTCGTATTCGGTAGAGACCGGATTATGCGCGGGATCTTTCCAATAATCGCTCATGGCACGCAGGTATTGCATTTGCATCAACTCGTCGCGTGCACCGGTTGAATGATAGGGTAATTTGCTTTCAGAGCTCTTACGGTCCAGAAACTTGTTAGGCTGGTTCGCACCCTTGTTTATCGCGGCGCAGCCGTACTCCGTAAACCATATGGGTTTTGACATCGGCTCCCATGAAGTTGGCTGTGCCGCACGAACATCATTTACGCGGTCATGGTGAAAATGCGCCCACCAGCCCTGAACGTCCTTGTAGCGGTACACCCAAGGCTCGAGATGCGCATCATCCGTGATGCCTGTCCTGATCTGCGCGGCACGCGCTTCGGGTGAATGGTAATACCAGTCGTATCCCTCTCCGCCCTCAATATTGCTCTTGAGGTACTCAAGATTGTAGGTCGAGTCCCAGTCTTCCCCGTCAAGATGGCCTGCTTCATCCCGCCAATCAGCGAGCGGCATGTAATTGTCGATGCCGATGAAATCGATGTTGGGATCACCCCAAAGCGGATCGAGGTGGAAATACCTGTCGTTCGATCCGTCCTGCGGTTGGTAGCCGAAATATTCAGACCAATCCGCCGCATAGCTGATCTTTGTGTCCGGTCCCAATATAGTGCGGACTTCGCTTGCCAAAGCTCGTAGTCGTTGAACCGCAACAAATACGTCACCCGCGCCCCGAAGCTGCGTTAACCCCCGCATCTCCGATCCAATGCAGAAGGCTTCAACCCCGCCTGCTTGCTGGCACAGGATCGCATTGTGCAGAATAAAGCGGGTGAACGTCCAGTTCTCGCGTTCGTCTACAAACTTGGTGCGGTCGAGTCTTCGCTTTGGGGTGCCACTCTCAGCACCCTCACCGCCTTCTCCGCCGGTCTCTGGCTCCCCGGCTTCACCTTCGCCACTGGAGCTGAAAGGCGCGTCTTCGCCTTCGCCTCCGGTCTCCTCCGTGGTTTCCGACCCGCCTACAACTTCCCCATTTTCCGAACCTTCGCCACCGTCTTCATCTTCACTGTCAGTCTCGTCTTCAACAATGATCGCATCCTCACCGCCCCAGTCGTTCAGATAAACGATCTGGTCTTCAATAATCACAAAGCTCTCGGCAGTCGCACTACCAAAGAAGGCGTCAATCTCGGTGCTCGCCAGTGCGCTCCTGTCTGGGGTTCCTGGTTGGCCCGGTGCTTTAGACAGAGTGATCCGCCCGCGCCATGGTAAATCGGGTTGGTTTTCCGCATCACTGTAGGGGTCGGGCAAGCCATTGTCGGTGAATTGATCCATCAGAATAAACGGATAAAACATCACCGCCTTGCCTGCGATCTTCAATTCTCGGATCGCTTCGATAACAGATTGATCGGTCGGCGTGCCCCCGTAAACTGGTCGCCCCTCATCTTGCGCAATCACATGCGCTAGACCGCGCGGCAATCCAGACACCCTCCATGGCATCTCGGCAGAGTCCAAACCAATGCTTTCTACCTTTGGCCGAATGGTACATTCACCGCAGCGCAAGTCGTCCCCGAACCATGAAACCACCATGGAGACCGCCTGCAGATTAGGGAGCTCTTCACACATGGCTTCGGTGGCAACCTTGAAGTCGGTCTTGCCTGCCGGGGTGGAGATGTTCGCGCTTTGAAACGCGCCTGTCTTTTCCTCGAAATTTATCGGCGAAGTCGCAAGCGCGTATTCGCCTGTCCCGGGGATCAATGCCACCCCCTCAATACCAAAGGCCGGAGTGTCCTCCCATCCGTCAACACCAGGTTGCTCGGGTCGCAATACCTCGAACGAGAATTGCGGAACACGGTTGCCAAAGGCCGCAAGGCTGAGGTGCTCCATCACAACATATGCTGTGCCGCGATATGCTGGAACGCGGCCCTGTCCCTCAATCGCTTCCATTACCGGATCGGGAAGCTGATCCATCGTGCCGGTGTACACACTCATATTGAGATCATCGCGAGCAACCTCCTCACCATCCGCCCACACGCGTCCGATCCGCGTGACCTCACCTTCGCAGACCGCGATAGCAAGGCTGACAGTATAACTGAATTGTGTCGTGGTCGGCTGTGACCTGCTACCCTTCCCCCCTCCGGTGGTGGTGGTGCTTTCTTCGAAGTCCGATGCCCAGATAACATGACCGCCCAGTCGCATCCGACCGTAGGTCTGCGCGATCGGATCACCTTCACCTGCACTGGTCAATCTGAAGCGGTCGACCTTACCCGTCTCGATCGCCTCTCCACCCTGCCCCAGCAGACGCTGGTCAATTGCACGGCCCAAAGTAGCCCCGACTGCGCGGCCAATCGCTACCGAAGACAGACCCGCAAGCGTGCCGCCCACAGAGCCACCGAGAGCCGCGCCTGCGACCGAGAATAGGACCGTTGCCATGGGTTAGACTCCTTTAGGAAATTGAAAACGGGCAGCAATACGCCGCCGCCAAGGGGTGCTGAGCGGGCTCTCAACGACACCGTGGCCTGTATAGGCGTGCACAAAAGATGCCGCCTCACCGACAACGGCCTGCACCCCCAAATGTTTCGCCACCGCGCGGTCCCGCATACGAAACAGGATCACATCACCGGCCGCTTCATCGTCTTTGGGCTTGCCGATCAGATGACGCCGGGCCGCTGCCCAGAGCCGTTCTTCTCCCTGTGGCTCCGACCAATCCATCGAATAGGCCGGTGTGGCTTCGGGCTCGGCACCCAAAACCTCCCGCCATATACCGCGCAGCAGCCCCAGACAGTCGCAACCTGCCCCCTTTGCAGAGCTTTGATGCACGTAAGGTGTACCGATCCAGCCTCTCGCCGACGTAATAATCTTGGCGCTATTCATCTCAGCGACCCACCAGAGTTGGGACCGGTGGACTTGGGCACAGCAACAACCCAATCTTCGCCGGGCAAATCCGGGAAGCCTTGAAAATTGAGCAAGTTGTCAAACTTCAAACGACAGGTTTCCATCTGCTTGTTGCAACCCGCAAGCAGCCTCACTTGCGTACCTGTGCTCACATTTCCCTTGATCGGTTCCCAAAGCTCGATCACCCGCTTCTTGCCTTTCGTACGATCGTGTTTGATCAACCCGAACAAACCAGCCGCCGTACCGTTCAGCACTTCCAGCCGTCCGCGAATAAAGAATTCTGGATCAAAGCCGGGCAGCGCATCCCAAATGAACGATCTGCCCCGGTCCTCGATATCCACCGCAAGCGTGATCGAATACCCTGGAAGGCCTGCATTAAACCGACATTGCTTATCCCCCAGCACAGCCGTGCATGGCTTTTGATAGACCCGCCCCAAAGTCCTGTTCAGCACCTCGGTCAAGCCACGAAGCTCGGCGCGAAATGCCCCCCCTGCGCGCTTCATCTCGCCGATAGTGCCACGGAACTGCAACCAGCGTTGCGACACATCTGCCCAGTTAACCAACCAGGCCTGCACCTCAGCTCCGTCAAAGCGGCCCTGCTCGATCTCGTCTTCACGGATTGACGCATCACTCAATGCACCGACGGCCTCCGTGTTATCCACCGACAGGCCCGTGGTCTGGGCAATCGCACGTGCGCTCAGCCCCGCATCAGCTCGGAACGCCACCCCTTCAAAGGTCAGCGGCAAATCGTGGTCAGTAAAAGCCAGACAGACCCCGTCCTTTCGGGTGATCTTCCACGCATGACAAACAGTGGTCAGTCCGCCTTCAAGATGCGCCTGTAGCGCTGGATCAATCCCCGCCATCAGATGCGCACCTCGATTACCGGTACCGATGGCACTTGGCCTGCCTGAAAGCTCTCGACGCTGGTCAGAATGCGGTCTGTATCGAACCGGACAGGCACATCAAATTCGTAACCCGCGTAGATCTCCATGTCCGGGTCAGGCGGATGCGCAAAGGTGATAATGCCCGTATTGGCATTCACCTCATAATCCAGCCCTTCTTGCAATTCGTCCTGTTCCACACCCACTTTCACCGACCCGGCAACAGGTTTCTTGATCGGCCGCCGGTACATCTGCTCACCCGACCGGTAGGTCTTCATGATCTGGAAATCACGATCCACACCGTTGCCATAGCCAATGCTCTGATCATCAAAGACCGGATCAAGCGTGGCGCGGCCGGATTTGTAGTCAGCCCAGTCCTTCCAGCGAAATCCATGCATCTGTCCCAGACGCGCCTCGAAAAAACCGATCAGCACTTGCAGGTCATCAATAGACCGCATGCCAAGCCCAGCATCATAGCTCCGCCGCGAATGCGCCCAAGGCGTGTTACGCTCCTCGAACCCGTTCGCCAGCGTCACCACGTCCGTGCGCCGCTGCGGCCCTCCGACCGAACCAAAGCTCAGCGTTGGAGGAAATCTTACCTCGTGAAATGCCATCGACCTGCTCCTGACCCTTTTAGAAAATTAACGATTGCGGTTGCCCGAAGACAAAGCGCGGCTCATCTGTGCCGCGATCTGGCTTTGCGAGCGTTGAAACCCCTGCACATCGGGCGTGGTAATGTTCATCACCACTTGCGGCGCACCACCGCCGCCCCCGCCGCGCACCCCCAACTTACCGTCCGGTCCGCGTGCCAATGGCATGATAGCTTCCGGCCCCGCTTCCCCCATCAGGCCGGTACCTCCGCGCATCGGAAATGTCGTCGCACCGCTGACCACGCCCCCTTGGGCAAACGGCATCACCTTGCCTTGGCTAAACGGGGCTCCGTCGGCAAAAGGCAGAATGCCCTGCACGAGTGACCCGACACCCTGGCTGATCAATCCACCAACATGATCTGTGACAGGCTTCATCGCCGCGTTGTAAGTGGTATTTGCCAACGATTGCGCCACGGTCTTGAGCGCATCCGACATCTTCATGCCGTCAAAAACCACCCCGTCGAACGCCCGCCGCAAGCCCTTGCTCAACCCCTTTTCCAGCGTCTGCATATCCTTGCCCGTTGCCGCCAACGACGTAGACATGCGCCGCAACTCGGTATCAAATCCGGATACAAGCGCCCCCGTGGTCGCAAGCGTCGCGTTCAAATCCTCTGCATGTCCTTCAAGCCCGCCATAGTCATCGAAATCAGCCATCAGCTGTCCCCTTTTCCTTGTCCGGATAGGCCGCCATCAGCGCCGCCAACCCATCGCTCAACATCGGTTTGTCGGCACCTGTGCTGCCGAGCATCACCTGCAACTCCACCGGCGTGAGCGCCCAGAACGCATCGGGCTTTAGGCCTAGCCCATGGAAGCCCACACGCATTAGTGCAGGCCAATCCAGTCCGCTCACACCACCACTCACTTCGGCACCACAAAAGCCCGCGCCAACAACTCCGCCGCCGCTTTGGCCGCGCCCATAGGGCCCCCGTCAATCTGCGCTGCTGCGATCTCTGCATCGGTCATCTGCAACCCGCCGCCGCGCAGACCCGCGCCCAGTAACGCGACCACGTCCCGACTGGAGAACCGGCTCGCCTCAAACCGCTCGACAAGTCCGACAAGGGAACTCTCACAAAGCCCCTCTTCAAGCTCTGCCAAAGCCCCCAAGGTCAACCGTGCCACGCAAGGCTTACCATCTACGACCAGTGCCACGTCCCCTCGCCAGCGGTTCGCCATGCTCAAACCACCAGATCGGGCGTAAAGATCAGGATACCGGCCGACTGAAGACTCAGCTCATAAGTCGCCTCACCGTTCAGCTGCCCCGCATACTCAAGCGACGTGACCTGAAACGGCCCCTCGACGACGCCGAACTCAGGGATCACGATCTGAAAATCCGGCGTTAGCCCGTCAAAGAACAACTGCCGTGCCCGTTCATCCGTACCTGCATCCCGAAACACACCCGACCCAGAGATGCTACACGAACGCACACCGGCACCCGCCAGCAACTCACGCCAACCGCCTTCACTGTCCAACGTAGTCACATCGACGGCTTCCGCATTGAAACTCACCCTCGTTGCCCGCAATCCTGCAATTGTCTCGAACTGCCGGTCGCTGGTCATATCTACTTTGACCAAAAGGTCCTTGCCTGCCTGAACAGCCATATCGTCTCTCCTCAAATTACCTTGAAACCTCAGTCGTCCTGCACCCGCGCTGCAAAGCGCAGATCGATCTGCCTTGTGGCTGCCGCCTCCACGCGCGCTGCGCGGGCCTTCTCGAAGCGCATGCTCACTAACCTACCGCGGCTTAGCGTCAAATTACCGTCGTGAAGAATGTCACTGATCGCGGCAGCCGCAGCCTTCGCTTGTGCAAACCCTGCATTGGTGGTGATCACAGAGACGGTAAATTTGTGCACTGCCCCCGCCCCGCTTCCGTCAGAGGCATCGGTGGCGTCTTCACCGCCTAACCGCACGTAGATTGGCGGCAACGCCCCGGTTGGCACAGCGTCATAAATTGCCGTCCCAACGATCATGACGAGTACGCTGTCCCCCGACAAAGCCTCGAATACCGCTGTCTGTAGCGGTCCGGACAAAGCAAAAGTCATACCACCTGCTCCTCTTTGGCGTAACAAGTCAGGTAACGGCCCTGCGGGTCCCGCTCCGTCACAGCATCGATTGTGAAAATACGGGCACCCATACGAAACCGCTGGTTTGCGCTAGGCCGCTCCGGCGTGCCAAAGGGGGCACCCCGCACCACAATTTTGTAGTTCACCCTTGTGACCGGTGCGCCAATGCGGGCAGCTTCACGGCCGGTTCTCGCGGTGATCTCCGCCCAAAGGGTGCCCAACACCACCCACCCCTCAACATAGCCGCCCGCCCCGTCGCTCACCGTCTCTGGTGCTTCAAGCAGCAATGCATGATTTAACTGCGGGATACTCATCTGCCCGCTCCCGTTCCAATACGGATGTGTTTGTAGCGCTCAATCAGGCTGGTAACGCCAAACGGCATGCAGCCCGTGCTCAGCCCGGTATCGTTGCGATATTCGTAGTAGTGCGCGGCAAGCATCAGCACCGCCTGACGCAAATCTGCTGGAACACCATCCCAAGCGGCATCAAATCCCGCCTCAAAGGTAATCACGACTGACCCACCTTCGGGGACAGCAGGCAGCATGCTTCCAGCGGTGCGCAGCTTCGGCATCTGCATGTCACGTTCGACCCAATAGGTCGCCGGATCAATCACGGTGCGTTGTCCATCGCGTGCGATTTTCTCGACAGTAACGACGCCTGCAACCGGAGCCACGACAAAAGGCTGGCTCTCGCACGAACGCCATTCCGTCAACGATTGCGAAAACGTCCGCCGCAACAAAATCTTGCCGGTACGCCCTTCAACCGCTGCCACGGCAGCCCTCAGGAAAGACACCAGCACCCCATCCTGTATGTCACCCGGACCAAAGCCACTGCCCAACCGCAGGTGAGCCTTGAACGCTTCGACGGGCAGGCCCGCGTCGGAAATGGGTGTTTCTTCGATCAACATCATGGACAACTCCAAAATTCGTCCCTCGTTCGCTTGGGCTCGGTTGTGAACACGGACGCGCGGCCACCTGCCCTGCTCGGTCAGAGGGGAGCAGCTAGGCAAAGCAGGCATCTCCGGTCGCGCGTCCGAAGCGGGATCAGGTTGCCCCGGCCCCTGCTCCGGTCATGACAATTAGGCCACGCCGAATTTCAGCAGCTTGATGGCCGCAAAATCAGACACATCGCCGCCCACACGCTTGGTCGCATAGAACAACACATGAGGCTTGGCGCTAAACGGATCGCGCAGGATACGCAGGTCGGGGCGTTCAGCCACCGTATAACCGGCGCGGAAATCACCAAACGCGATGGAGAAACTGTCACTACTCGCATCCGGCATGTCCTCGGCGACAAGCACCGGATAGCCCATCAGCATCGCAGGTTCGCCCGCCGCCAGACCGTCCGACCACAGGAAACGCCCGTCCGCATCGGTCAGCTTGCGCACGCGGCCCGCTGTTTTAGAGTTCATGACGAACGCACCATTGGCGCGGTACTGCGCACCCAGCGAATAAACCAACTCGACAATCGCATCCGGCGTCACTTCGCCATCAACTTCCGTCGGCACATACCCAAGATTGCCCCAGGTCCAGACGTCATTGTCGACCGCCGGATGGGTCAGAAAGCCCTTGGGCTTGTCGATCCCATCACCGTTCACAAATGCGGATGCTTCGGCCCGCGCAAATTTGTCGGCTATGCGCCCCGCAAGCCAGCTCTCAATGTCAAATGCACTGTCATCCAGCAGACGCTGAGAGGCTTTGGGCAGCGCGCTCAATTCGTGCAGACCAATAGTGATGCGGTCGATCTGCGGCGTATCCGTCTCAGCGACTGAACCACTCTCTGTGGCCCAGCCAGCACCGACATCGGTGTGATCCACCAGCACGTCGTAGGACGTGGCCTCAACCTGCACAACGCTCGCAATCGCTCGGATCGAAGCAGTCGAATTCAGCACCGACTGCACCGTGGCACTCGTTTGTGGATCAACCAGATAGCCGCCATCGGAATTCACAGCAGTGGACAGTGATTTGCCCTCCAGCTCCAGACCGCGCAGGCCATCATCATCGCCATTGCGCAGGTACTTATTAAACGCCTTTTGATGGGGGGCACTCGCATCAGTGGCTCCACCCAGTGGTGTACGCGCAGGCAAATTCATTTTTCGATCCAGCATGGTCATCCGCTCTTCTGTTTGTTGAAGTTTTGTCTCAATTTCAGCCTGAAAGCCTTTGAAGTCAGTGACAAATCCCGTCACCGCCACGCGCACTTCCTCAGCCGGGGAAAGACTCCCCGTTTCCGTATTGCTCATCCGTCACTCCCGAATTTGCTGCTTACTCCGGCGCAAGCTCCCGCCGCGCCATCCTGTGCCGCGCCCCTTCAAAGGTCGCCGCCATGTCGCGCAAGATGTCACCGACGTGGACAAAATCGCCCTTCGCCGCCACCCGCGCACTGGGCAGCATCGGAAAGGTCACCAGTGACACCTCCCAAAGCTCCAGTTCCGACAAGAGCCGCTGGCCCTTGGTATTTTTTGTTGCTTTCACCGTGCGGTAACCGATGGACAGACCATCGATCGCCCCCGCCGCAATAAGCGACGCCGCCTCACGCCCCTTCTCGACACTGTCAAGAATGCGACCTTTGACGAATAGCCCCTTCGCGTCTTCACGCACTTCGTCCCATACGCCGATCGGTTGCGCTGGATCGTGCTGCCACAGCATCTTGATGTTGCGCCCCGCGGCAGCAACAGCCTTGAGCGACGCGCCGTAAGCGCCGCTTTCGACCACATCGCCGCCCTGATCGACCGCGCCAAACAGGCTCGCATAACCGCTGATTTCGGTGCCGCCGTCGACAACCTCAACCGCCTCGATAGCCACGAACTTGCGCTCCAGCACCGGTATCCCACCAGACACAGCTTCCCCGTTCTTCAGCGCAAAGCTGAAGCCGTTCACGTCATATCCCATGACTTAACTCCTTGATATTTGGTCCGACCTAAGGCGTGACCACCAGAAAACCCTGAACCGCCTGCGACAGGATCACCGCAACCACCCCATAAACCGTGAGCCAAAGCCGACGTTCCATCCGCTCCATCATCTCTTCCAGACGGTCCATCCGTCTGGTGATGTTTTCATGGTGGATCGCCGTCACCCGCTCGTGGGCCTGCAACTTTAGTCCAGGGGCGCAATCAAATCGCTCGTATACGGATGGATCACTCATCAACGGCCACCGCCGGCAATCCCAGCAGACTGCGCTTTTCCGCCTCGCTCAAGAACGTGGCGCTTGCCACCCGCTGCCACTGTGCGTCACGCTCCGCCTGCAAGGCAGGAACCTGATCGAGATCGGGCTTCACGTCGACCTCGTCACCGGTAAACCCTGAAATCCAGCTGGCTAGCGTTGCTGTCACTCGCGTCGCCAGCGGCAGGACCGTCAACCGGTAGAACGCGCGATGCGCCTCCTGATAATTTGCGTAAGTCGCATCACCCTGAATACCCAGCAGCATGGGCGGCACCCCGTAGGCCAGCGCAATTTCCCGCGCTGCGGCTTCCTTGGTCTTCTGGAACTCCATGTCCGAGGGCGAGAAACCCATCGGCTTCCAGTCCAGCCCTCCTTCCAGAAGCATCGGCCGCCCTGCATTGCGTGCTCCCTGATGATGGCTCTCCATCTCCGCGACCAGTCGCTCGTACTGATCCGCGCTCAGATGTGCCTGCCCCTCAGCCCCTTTATAGGTGATTGCCCCCGATGGCCTTGCCGCATTGTCCAACAAAGCTTTTGACCAACGCGACGCCGCATTGTGCACGTCCATTGCCATCGCCGCCGCCTGCATCGGCGCAAAACCATAGTGGTCGTCCTGCGGATGGAAGCTTTTGAAGTGGCAGACCGGCGACTTGCCGTCTCCTACCGCGAAACGATGTTTGCGCCCGCCCACCGCGTACTCATACGCCACCGGCCAGCCATCCGCACCGGGGACGACTGACATCCGGTCCGATCGCAGCACATGCAGCTCCTGCGGTACGCCATCGCCCACCGCTTCGACATATCCGTTTCCGCTTAGCAGGATCTGCGCGTATAGCGCTTCCAGCAGTTCTGCACGCCCCTGTGCGCCATTCGGACGGGCCAGCAAAGAAACCACCGGATGCGCATCATAGCGACGCTCACAGTCCTGCACGACCAGTGGGAGAGCCGCCGCCGCCTCCGCAATTAGTTTGACCGAACGGAACCCAACCGGATTGCCGCAAAAGCCGGTCTTCGTCAGGCTCACCGCGTCACGTGGGCTCCAGGCGATACGCCCGCTTGTCTGATAGGCAACGACCGGTCCGGTAGCCGATGCTTTTTGCGAAAACACCGTTTCAGCAGTTTTTGCATCAGGCACAGACCCCGCCGCCGTCCCCCGTCGCAGAAAATCGAACATCAGCATCAACTCCTCTTAACCCATCCGTCTTGAGTACAATTTGCCTCAAAGTGTTTAATTCCATGCGACCCCACCGAACGCATGGTCGCGCAACACGCCCTGAACCCCACATAAAAGAAAAAAGGGCCGCACACCCTTCGGCACACGACCCACTATTGTTTCAATTCAGACCGCGCGTCAGAGCGACCGCACTGCAGGACGCCGCCATTTCGCCGCCGGCTCGATCATTAACTCGTGTAGCGCCCAGACCAGCGCATCCACACGGTCAGGACTACCGCCGCCTTCATACCCGCGCGCCGTCATCCGACACATCTGGTCCTCCAGCACATCCAGTCCGCGCACATGGCTCACGCGTCCCTGCTCATACAGCGCGGCCACTGGCTCTGCCCTTGCCACCTTGCCTTTGGATGCATGTACCGACTTGATTGGCACCATGGGGTCCACCTGCCGCAAGACCTCGCCGACCATAGCCCCGCCTTGATTGACCTCTGCCACCAGCCTGTCCGCACCATACTGCTCCATGGCTGCAATTGCTGCTTTGGCCCAGCCTGACGGGGTCGCCCCCCGCACGGTGCAATCGGCTAGCACGACTGCCCGCCAGTCCTGGACCGGGCCTTGTGTCACCGCTCCGACCACAACGATACCGCATTCATCGGCAGCCGATCCGGTAGATGCAGCGGGATCAAGCCCCACGACGATCCGGTCAAACGCTGGCAAGGCGTCAACACGCCCGTCTTCCAACGCCTCAGAGGTCCAAAGCGCCCCTTCCGCATCCGCCAGCAACACGCCGTCCAACTCCTGCCGCCCCAAACGTGTCCCTTGATAACGGGCCTGTACTTCCTCCAAAAAAGAGGACGCCAGATGGGCCGCGTTCGCCTGCGTCGGCGCATGTGTTTGTAACGTAGACGGGGATGCCAGCACACGCTTCAACACATCCACGTTTCGCGGCGTCGTTGTTACGCAAACCCGGGGATCATCCCCCAACCGCAACGCAAACTGCAATTGGTCCCACGTTTCCTGCCCGCGTTTCCACTTTGCCAGCTCATCCACCCAAGCTGCATCGAACTGCGGCCCCCTCAGACCTTCGGGATCATGCGCCGTATGCACCGTCGCAATCGCGCCATTGGGCCAGACCAGCCGCTTGCGGCCCGCCTCCCAGACCGGTTTTCTGTCAGGGGGAGAACAGGCAATGATGCCACTGTCACCGAACACCATAACCTCGCGGACCTGATCAATAGTCTCGCCCACCAAGGCGACGCGCCGACACGCACCCTCGTCTAATGGTTTGGCACCCTCAACTATGGAACGGACCCATTCGGCACCTGCGCGGGTCTTACCGGCACCTCGCCCTCCAAGGACGACCCATGTCCGCCATGCGCCTTCGGGCGGCAGCTGATGATCCAGCGCCCAGAAATCGAATAGATAAGGGAGCGCCATCAGCTCCCCCTCTTCCAATTCACTCAGAAATTGCTGTTGGACGTCCACATCTGCGCAAGCGATCCAGCTTGCACCCGATCTCAGCCCGCGCTCTGTCCAGGTCGAGGGCATATCCGCCTCGTGCGATGCCATCCTGTTTGGTTCTACAGTCATTGAGAAAGTTCTCCGCTTTGGCACATTGCGTCACAAGCTCCCGAACCTCGTTCAGGGACTTCTTTACGGCCGTTTCATTGATCGGTTTTCCCGTCAGGGACTCTTGTGTCAGCCCTTCAATCTGCTGCCGCAACGCAGCGATTGAATCACGCAAGGAAGCGAGAAGCTCAGCTCCCCGCGCGATGTCTTGCTCTTGGGTAACAGTTGTCATGGTGGCTCATACCTTCCGTATGGTCTCCCGACCGACTAGGCATGAAAAAAGCGGCAGTCGGGATCATTCCCAAAGCCGCTCGCCCATGTCCTCTAGCATGCCACAATAGTTACATTCGAACGTGCGCAAAGTCAAGAAAAATAGGGTTAACAGAACCCTTCAACACCGTGCGATCATTGGTCAATTTGGGATTATATCCCACTTCTTCAACGGCGATAACCCACCCGTTAAGGGGTTAGTTATCACCTGTAGTTGCTTCACTTTCAGCCGCGCGTTCTGCCTCAATCTGCCGCCACACGGCCACGTTGGCATTATGCTCTGCCAGTGTCACGGCAAAAGCATGGCCACCGGTGCCATCCGCCACGAAGAAGATGTAGTCGCTCTCGTCCGGCTGCGCCGCGGCCATCAGACTTGCAAGACCGGGATTTGCAATCGGCGTTGGCGGCAAGCCATTGATGACATAGGTGTTCCAAGGTGTCTCGGCCCTCAGCTCTGACCGGCGCAAACCGCGGCCCAACACACCTTCCCCCTTAGTGATCCCGTAGATCACCGTCGGGTCCGTCTGCAGACGCATGCCTTGGTTTAAACGGTTTACGAACACGCTGGCCACCTGACGACGCTCTGCGGCAACGCCCGTTTCTTTCTCCACAATAGACGCCAGGGTCAGAAGCTCTTCGGGGCTTTCAATAGGCAGGTCGGGATCACGCGCGGCCCAGGCATCTGCAATCCGCTTTTCCTGCGCGGCTTCCATGCGAGCCACAACGGCAGCGCGGTCATCACCGGGACGCACCTCATAGCTGTCAGGGGCCAGTGAGCCCTCAGCTGGCACCTCTGCTACCTCGCCCTCCAGAACATCCATCGACTTCATCGCGTTCACGATCTGCCAACTGGTCACGCCTTCGGCCAGCGCGATACGGAATCTGGTATCGGCCTGCGCTTTCATATCGTTATAAATCGCAGGCACTTCATCCTCATCTGGATTGAATTCTGCCCTCTCGACGAACCGACTGGTCGCAGGATCAAGTTCGCGCACCTGAACCGAGACGCGGTTCACACCGATCCTGTAGACAACTTCGGTGCCGCAAGTGCTCGCCCCGCCCTTGGTGACGGTCTCGACGATCTCCGACATGGACGTGCCAGGCTCCACCAGAAAGCTGCCTGCTTTCAGCTGGCTGGTCTTCTCCTCATAATCCGCACCCATACGAAAAATCGCGGCAGAGCTGACCGCGCCCTGATCCGCCAAGTCATTGGATACACGACGCATATTTGATCCAGGCTTCACCTGTAGACATATCGCCTGATCAAGAGGACCCTGTGATGTATACTCGGCCCTTCCCCAGACGATTATACCGCCCAGCAGGAACAGGGCGACAACCAGAAAGGAAACCGCGTTAGAGGCAATGTTGCGCCACATGTGTCAGACCTTTCCGAACAAGACGCTCGCATTGGTCCCGCCAAACCCGAATGAATTGGACAGTGCCACGTTGATCTCACGCTTCACGGCTTTGTTGGGGGCCAGATCAATCGAGGTTTCCACCGCAGGATTGTCCAGGTTGATCGTTGGCGGTGCCACCTGATCGCGGATCGCAAGGATCGAGAAAATCGCCTCGATCGCACCAGCAGCGCCCAGCAGGTGTCCTGTCGCCGACTTGGTAGATGACATGGTCACTTTACCAGCATCCTCACCCATCATCCGCTCTACGGCACCCAGCTCAATCGTATCGGCCATCGTCGATGTGCCGTGCGCGTTGATATAATCGATATCTTTCGGCTCTTTGCCAGCATTGCGCAGCGCGTTGCGCATAGACCGTTCACCGCCCTCACCATTCTCTGATGGAGCCGTGATGTGGTAGGCATCGCCAGACAGGCCATAACCAATCACTTCGGCATAAATTTTGGCACCACGCGCCTTGGCGTGCTCATATTCTTCAAGCACAACAATCCCGGCACCCTCACCCATGACAAAACCGTCACGGTCCGCGTCGTAGGGGCGTGACGCCTTTTGTGGATCATCGCCGCGCTTCGTGCTCAGCGCCTTACACGCGTTGAAACCCGCAATCCCGATCTCGCAAATTGCCGCTTCCGCACCACCTGCGATCATCACATCCGCGTCGCCGTGCTGGATCAGACGTGAGGCATCGCCAATCGCATGAGCGCCGGTGGAGCACGCAGTCACCACCGAGTGGTTCGGCCCTTTAAACCCGTAACGGATCGATACCTGACCGGAGATCAGATTGATCAACGCACCGGGTACAAAGAACGGGCTCACCCGACGCGGGCCCTTTTCTTTCATCATGATTGCTGTGTTGGCAATCGAATTCAATCCGCCGATACCGGAGCCGATCAGAACACCTGTCCGCTCAAGGCTCTCTGTGTCCTCGGGCATCCAGCCTGCATCCTCAACAGCCTGCTGTGCCGCGGCCATGCCGAACAGAATGAAGGTATCCACCTTACGCTGCTCTTTCGGCTCCATATATTTGGACGCATCGAACGTGCCATCGCTGCCGTCGCCAAGCGGCACTTCACAGGCATACTGTGTTACCAATGCAGAGGGATCAAAACCGGTAATTGGTCCGGCTCCGGATTTTCCGTCAAGGATACGGCTCCAGCTTTCCTCGACCCCATCGGCCAAAGGTGTCACCAAACCCAAACCTGTCACTACCACTCTGCGCATTGATGTAGCCCCTTCAACTGCTTGCGATGGCTATACCTTGCAGCGGCCCTCAGATTCAAGAGGAACTGCTGGACCGCTTTCGGAACCAAGCGAAGCACCGCGCGTTATTTCGCGAGAGGAATTTTTATGTCAGACCTAACCGAAATCATTCTGCGGGTGATCATTGCCGTTGCCACGATTGTCGCTCTCACGCGTATCCACGGGCTGCGCAGTTTCTCAAAGATGTCCGGTTTCGACTTTGCGATCACTGTTGCGACGGGTTCTGTCCTCGCGGGCGCGGTCACAACGCTTTCCACCCCGCTCTGGCATTTTATCGCCGCACTCGCAGCACTTTTTGCACTTCAGATTGTCATGGCGCAGCTCCGGTCGCGCAACAATGCCGTTGAAAGCGCGATGGATAACACCCCGATGTTGATTATGGAAAACGGCACCCCGATCCACGAAAACCTGAAACGTGGGGGCATGACCCTTTCGGACCTATATGCCAAGCTGCGCGAAGCAAACGCTTATGATCTTGCCAAAGTACATGCAGTGATACTGGAAAACACCGGCGATGTCAGCGTCTTACACTTCTCAACAGACCGGTCAAAGCTTTCTCAGGAGGTGCTGGAAGGCGTCCGGCGAAGCTAATTAGACTGGCGGCCCTTTGCGCGTCATTAAACGCACAACATCGCCACCCATCTCGACTTCGCGCAATTCCTCATACCCCAAGGTTGCAGCGATCCGCAGCGAATTGATGTTCTCAGGCGTTATGATGCAAACCGTTCGACCTGCAATAACACGATCGAACCAATCATGTGCCGCTTGCACAGCCTCGAGCCCCAGCCCCCTCCCCTGTGCTTCAGGGGCAAGAACCCAACCCGCCTCCGGGTATGTATCGAAATCTGACCCCAAATCCCTCGACCCAAAAAAGAAACCGGTCTGTCCGGCCATCTGAGCCATGTCGCGCGGCTGAATTGCCCACTGGCCGAAACCACTTATCTGCCAATGGCCTGCATTGCGTAGGAACGAATCCCATGACAACGCCTTGCTGCGCGGCTTACCGGTGATCTGCGAAACAACTTCGGGCGTCGCCCAGATCTCTGCAAAACGTGCAAAATCTTCAGATCGCATTGCCCTCAACGTGAGGCGCTGGGTATTGATAGTGGGAATCGTACGCGACATCTCGAACGGGCCTTGCGCTTGGGGGGAGGTCTTGTTTGCAATGTGCAAAGCGGCCCGCCCATGAGCAAGCCCCGACCTGACGTCGGCAACAAAAAACGGCGTCATTCCGCTCGGAATAACGCCGTCTTGGAGATTTCTCGCTGACCGGGCGCGCAACGCGCCCGATGGATCAGGAAGCTTCTTTGATGAACTTCACCGCATCGCCGAATGTCTGGATGTTCTCGGCTGCATCGTCTGGAATTTCGATGCCAAACTCTTCTTCGAACGCCATTACCAGCTCAACTGTGTCGAGGCTGTCAGCACCCAGATCGTCGATGAACGACGCATTCTCGGTAACTTTGTCCTCTTCCACACCCAAGTGCTCAACAACGATCTTTTTAACGCGGTCTGCGACGTCGCTCATAAGTAAGTCCTCACTCTTCAGGCCAAAGGCCCCTATTTTTATCCGCACGCCCGATCCTGAGGGCGGTTGGAGGATGCTCCATACTGGAGCGGCTCTGCCCCTTGTTTGCACAAGAGCAAGGGCGCAATCAAGCACCCTCGGATACGAATCTGCGCCCCCTTTAGCACATGCCAAGCGTGGCGCAAACGATATCCCGCACGGGTTACAACATGGCCATGCCACCATTGACGTGCAAGGTTGCCCCCGTCACATAGCCCGCTTCTTCGCTGGCAAGGTAGACAACTGCGCCTGCAATCTCTGATGGATTTCCCATGCGACCGCTTGGGATTTGCTCCATGATTCCAGACTTTTGATCATCTGTCAGCTTTTCTGTCATGGCAGTGGCGATAAAGCCGGGCGCGATCGCATTCACGGTGATCCCGCGGCTCGCGACCTCATAGGCCAATGACTTGGACATACCGATCATGCCCGCCTTGGAGGCCGCATAATTGGCCTGACCGGGGTTGCCAGTTGCCCCCACAATGCTGGAGATATTGATAATACGGCCCCAGCGGGATTTCATCATGCCCCGCATCACGCCCTTGCACAGCTTGAAGGTGGCGGTCAGGTTCACATCCAGCACGGACTGCCATTCATCGTCGGACATCCGCATAAACAGATTGTCGCGGGTGATACCTGCGTTGTTTACCAGAATATCAACCGATCCCATCGCCTCAATCGCCTGTTTCGGCAAAGCCTCGACTGCTGCCATATCACTTAGATTGCAGGCAAGCACATGCGCCCGCTCTCCCAACTCCGCCTTCAACGCCTCGAGCGGTTCCACCCGCGTACCGGACAGACCAACGGTTGCCCCCTGCGCGTGCAACTGGCGTGCGATATCCGCACCAATGCCACCGGATGCACCGGTGATCAGCGCCTTCTTACCTGTCAGATCAAACATATCTCTTCCCTCACTTAATCCTGCTTTATACCCGAACGCACGTCTCAGGCGTCCTTGAGCGCCGCAACATCGTCTGGCGTGCCGACTGCGCGGCAAGTGCTTTCTTTCGCAATGCGCCGGATCATGCCCGACAGCGCCTTGCCCGCACCGATTTCCCAAAACTCGGTGACGCCTTGTGCTGCCATCCACTCAACGGATGAACGCCAGCGCACGCGTCCGGTAACCTGATCGACCAGCAAACCCTTGATCTCTGTGGCGTCGGTGACGCTTGTCGCCAACACGTTCGCGACCAACGGCACGGCCGGATCATCAAACTGCACCGTCTCCAACGCACGGGCCATTTCGTCTGCCGCAGGCTGCATCAATGCACAATGAAACGGCGCAGAAACCGGCAGCGGCAAAGCGCGTTTGGCCCCCGCTTCTTTCGCCAGCACAATGGCACGTTCGATTGCGGATTTATGACCTGATAGCACATTCTGGCTGGGATCATTCTCATTGGCGAGCTGGCAGACCTCACCTTGGGCTGCTGTCTCTGCCACCTTATCGGCCGCGTCGGCATCAAGGCCCAGAACCGCTGCCATCGCACCCTGCCCAACGGGCACAGCCGCCTGCATCGCGCGGCCGCGAATACGTAGCAATCTGGCCGTATCTGCCAGCGACACCGCGCCCGCCGCACAAAGGGCGGAATATTCCCCAAGCGAATGACCCGCCACAAAAGCGGCCTTTTCCAATCCGATCCCTTCGGCCTGCATCGCCGCCAGCGCCGCCATGGAGGTCGCCATCAGCGCAGGTTGCGCATTCTCTGTCAGGGTCAGCGTCTCGATCTCGCCCTCCCAGATCAGATCAGACAGCTTTTCGCCCAACGCCTCATCCACTTGCGCAAACACCTCCCGCGCCGCAGGATAGGCATCGGCCAGTGCCTTCCCCATCCCGATAGTTTGTGCGCCCTGACCGGGGAAAACGAATGCAACGCTCATATAACAGCCCTCTTTTTATGCTTTTATCCGGTCTAGCCTGCACGGTCCAAACGGACAAGAGCGCAGGTGTACTGTGCGTCAATGGCGATTGTTCCGGCCACGCATTGCTATATCTAGGTCCGCAGAGCAACGAACGGAGCACCAGATGGCCTTTACCAACACCGATATTCGCTATGGCGGCGTGACCAAGACCTTTCACTGGCTGACGGCGCTCCTGATCCTAACGCTTCTGCCACTGGGCTTGTTTGCAAATGATCTGCCTTACCAGACAGACGCCGAACTCGCCCGGAAGGCATGGTATTTCTCGGTGCACAAAACGCTCGGCGTGACCGCGTTCTTTGTCGCTGCCCTTCGTATCCTCTGGGCCATCGGTCAGGTCAAACCGGGCCTTTTAAACGCTGACAAACCAGCTGAGAGTTTCGCAGCCGAAATGGTGCACTGGTTGCTCTATGCCTCACTGGTTATTGTTCCTTTGTCGGGCTGGATCGGCCATGCCGCTGCCGAAGGATTTGCCCCGATCTGGTGGCCGTTCGGCCAGAACCTGCCCTTGGTGCCAAAATCAGTCGCAGTTGAACATTTCTTCGCTGCCATCCACTGGGTCGCAACCAAAGTGCTGGCTCTGTCGCTTCTGTTGCACATAGCAGGCGCGCTCAAGCACCACTTCATCGATGGCGATGCCATACTGCGCCGTATGCTGCCGGGGGAACCTGTAATCGGCCCGCTGCCCCCTGAAAGCCACAGCAAGGCACCGGTCATTGTGGCGACTGTAATTTGGGCCGCAGCACTTGGTTTGGGTGCCACGTTCGGTCTGGCCCAATCAAAGGAACAACCGGCTCAGGTCAGCCTCGAACAGGTCGCATCCGACTGGAATGTGCAAGAAGGCGAGATCACCCTGACGGTTACACAATTCGGCAACGAAGTCTCCGGCAGCTTTGCCGATTGGACAGCGGCGATAACCTTTGACGAGACAATCGTTGTCGGGGACGTTGGCGCGGTTCAAACCACTGTGGCTATCCCTTCGCTGACCCTAGGCTCGGTCACGCAGCAGGCCATGGGCGCGGATTTCCTTGATGCCAATACGTTTCCTACAGCCGTATTCGATGCAATCCTGCGCCACGGTTCAGACGATTACGAAGCTGTAGGCACATTGACGATCAAGGACCAGTCCGTCCCGGTTGTTCTCCCATTTAGCCTGACCATTGAAGGTGACACCGCGCAGATGCGTGGAGACGTCACACTCGACAGGCGCAACTTTACGGTGGGCACGAACGTGAACGATGAGGCAACGCTCGCCTTTGACGTTGCGATTTCTATCCGGCTTACAGCAGTGCGTGAGGGGGACTAAACTCCACACAACCACCCTGCTCTGAACAAAACAAAAGCCTGCCGAAACCATCGGCAGGCTTTCTTTTAAACTTGTAGCTAGGTCTGTGCTTAGTCCGCTTTCATCGCTTCAACAGAAATCATGACCTGCACTTCATCGCTCACGTATGGCGCAAATGCACCAACATTGAAGTCGGACCGCAAAAGCGTGGTGGTAGCATCAAAGCCGGCCCAAGGCTTGCCCGCCTGCGGGTGGTCACCTGTCTGGTTCAGTTTCGCGTCAAGCACGACAGACTTGGTCACATCGTTCATGCTCAGATCGCCGGTGATCTTGGCGGTATCGTCGCCGGTCACTTCGATTGACGTTGAGGTAAAAGTTACCATATCGCCATCGCTCGCACCGAAAAAGTCGTCAGACATGAAGTGGCCTTCACGCTGCTCCCAGCCGGTGAACATCGACATCACGGGCATCGAAACAGACACGCTTGAGTTTTCTGGCGCTTCCTGATCGAACATGATCTCACCCTCAAAGCCCGAGAACATGCCATATGTCGTTGAGAAACCAAGGTGGTTGTAGTTGAAAATCACTTGTGAATGGCTGGAATCAAGCACGTATTTCTCAGCGGCAATCGCATTGGTCGCACCAAAAGCCAAAGCGGCTGCGAAAAGCATCGGTTTCATCATCGGAGGATATTCCTGTGTTGGATCAAAGATAGAAACCAATATGGCTCAATTCGACAATCCGGCAACTCGACACCAGCACACAGCTTCTGCGCTTTGACGAACACGCAGGCTTTCTAGGACGCAAAAAGGGGTGCGTTGATCTAATCAACACACCCCTATGCTAAATTCATTGGTGGTCAGGAGCCTTATGCAACTTTTCCCGCATCACGCAAACCAGCCAGAAGGCTTGACAGAGAATTGCGGTCAGTCAGGCTGACTTCAGCAAGGAACACGCCCTGCTTGTCCCACAGGCTCACATTGTTGCCTGCCTGCTCGACGTGTGCGAGCTCTGCAAAAGGGCAGCTTTGCAGAACAACCGGTGCAGAGCCGCGCAAACGGCGCACAAGGCGGACTTCGCGGCGGATCGTATCGACTTCGACTTCGGGGGAGGGTGGCGTGCTGCTTGCACTGATCAGACCAAGACCTGCGATAACCGCGCTGACTGACAAGATTAGCTTGAACAACATCAGGTCAGGTTCCCATGACGCGCCGGGGGCAAGCCACAGACCAATCGCTGCAAGAGTAAGTGCTACACCAGCCAGTCGTTGTGCACCGCGAATAATCATGCGGCCGCCGTCGGCCATGCGCACAGGTTCGGGTGCTTGGGTGGGCTGCGGCATGAAATCAGCTGTTGCAGTCATTTTCTTAATCCCTCGGTTGTCGAATTTGTTGGTCTAGTTTTTTTTGTTGGTTAACCATTGCCCCTGAAAAAAGACCAAAAAGGGGCGGACCCGTGACGCAAGCGGGACCATGTCGGGGCTTTAAAATGTAACGGCGGATGCCGGGCATCTATGAAACGGGATTGCGCATTATTGAATTCGGCCCTACTGCTTGCGCCATGGCCCGGCCGCCAGCTGCTCGCAGGGGAAACCCTTAGTGAAGTGCCGACATCTATCGTCTGACCTTTCTTTAATGTTCCCGCATGGTCGGCAATGCGAGCACCCATTCCAATTGCGGAACATCTGAAAAGAGGTTCGCGATGTCCCAAACCAATTCATTCACCCACGGTCCTTTGGGCCGGATATTTCTAACAACTGCCCTGCCCATCATCTTTGTAATGAGCATGAATGGCCTGCTGACTGTGGTAGATGCCATCTTTCTGGGCCGGTATGTCGGCACCGAAGCTTTGGGTGCCGTCACACTCATCTTTCCGCTCTTTATGTTGATCGTGGCGTTGGCGACGCTGGTGTCCAACGGCATGTCCAGCATTCTGGCCCGCAATCTGGGGGCTGGTGAGATGGAAGCTGCCCGCGCGACCTATGCCGGAGCGCATGGTATGGCGCTGCTCGTCAGTATCGCGCTCATTCTGGGCTACCTGTTATTCGGCCGGCAACTATCTCTTGCACTGGCCTCGGGGTCCACGCCGCTGGCCGGTATGGCGCAGACCTATCTGGGCATTACCACCTTTGTATCACCTCTCGCCTTTATACTGGCCGTGAACTCGGATGCGCTGCGCAATGAGGGGCGCGTCGGTTTCATGGCAGCAATGAGCCTGCTCGTTTCGCTCTCCAATATCGGTTTCAACTACGTGCTGATCGCGATGCTGGGTCTTGGCGTAGCGGGATCGGCATATGGCACCGCGCTGGCGCAGCTTTTGGCTTTGGCTATCATAATCGCCTACCGCATGGCGGGTCGGGCCGAACTGCACCCGCGTGACCTGCTGCACAGATCACTCACACACAACTGGGGACGCATCTTTGCATTAGGCGCACCGCAAAGCCTGAATTTCATCGGCATCGCCCTTGGAGCCACTGCAACCATCATCGCCCTGCAAATTATCGACGCGCCGCAGTACGAGGCAATCGTTTCGGCCTACGGGATCGTCACACGCGTGCTGACCTTTGTGTTTCTGCCGCTCTTGGGGATGACACACGCGCTGCAATCCATCGTCGGGAACAACTACGGCGCACAGGCGTGGCAGCGGTCGGATCAAAGCTTGCGGATGGGGATATGGGTTTCTTTGGCCTATTGTGTCACAGCGCAGTTTTTGCTGATGGTCTTTCCTGCGCAGATTGCCGGCTTCTTTGTGGAGGACCCCGAGGTGATTGCCGCCTTCGTCCGCATCTCCTTGATCAATCCCTTGATGCTTTGGCTTGTCGGGCCGCTATTGATGATCGCCACCTATTTTCAGGCGATTGGCAACGCGCCACGTGCGGCAATCCTCGGTCTGACGAAACCCTACGCCTTTGCACTGCCGCTGACCTTCGGTTTGCCATTCCTATTCGGGGAAACGGGCATCTGGCTTGCCGGACCAGTGGCCGAGGTGATGCTGGCTGTGTTGACCATGCTGGTTCTGTCACAAAGCGCCAAGGCCCTTAACCTGCGGCACGGTTTGTTCACCGCCCCGGCAACCTGACCCATTTGGCACGCGCGGCCTCTTGCCCCGCGTGCCAGACCGTGTATATGGAGCCTTCCTTTGCAAAACGATTGAACCGCGCAGTCTCTCGTGGTGGGGCCGCAAAGGAGCTTGCCCTACCTATGAAATGCGCCTTGATATAAATGGAGATACCATGCCGCTGTATGAGCATGTTATGATTGCGCGTCAGGATTTGTCCAACACGCAAGCCGAAGGCCTTATCGAACACTTTGGTACAGTCCTTGCCGACAACGATGGCAAACTCGTGGATAGCGAGTACTGGGGCGTCAAAACGATGGCCTACAAAATCAACAAGAACCGTAAAGGCCATTACGCCTTTTTGCGCTCCGATGCACCGGCACCTGCCGTGCAGGAGATGGAGCGTCTGATGCGTCTGCACGACGACGTGATGCGTGTTCTGACCATCAAAGTCGATGAGCACAAAGAGCTGCCATCTGTACAGATGCAAAAGCGTGACGAACGGCCTGACCGCCGTGAACGTCGCTGATTTTGGCTTGAGAAAAAGGATCTAAACCATGGCTGCAAAACCATTTTTCCGCCGTCGCAAGGTCTGCCCCTTCTCGGGCGACAACGCACCTGCGATCGACTACAAGGACACACGTCTGCTGCAACGCTACATCTCTGAGCGTGGCAAGATTGTTCCTTCCCGTATCACCGCGGTATCCGCGAAAAAGCAGCGTGAACTGGCCCGTGCCATCAAACGCGCCCGCTTCCTCGCCCTGCTGCCCTACGCCGTTAAGTAAGGAGAGACATCATGCACGTTATCCTTCTTGAGCGCGTCGCGAAGCTTGGCCAGATGGGCGAAGTTGTTGACGTAAAACCGGGCTATGCACGTAACTACCTCTTGCCACAGGGCAAGGCGTTGTCAGCGTCCAAAGCAAACATCGAAGCTTTCGAGGGCCGCAAAGCCCAGCTTGAGGCACAAAACCTCGAGACCAAGAAAGAAGCCGACAAGATGGCTGAGACCCTGAACGGTCAGCAGTTCATCGTGATTCGCTCTGCGTCTGACGCAGGTGCGCTTTACGGCTCCGTCACAACACGTGACGCAGCAGATGCAGCAACCGAGGCCGGCTTTACCGTCGACCGTAAGCAGGTTGTTCTGTCCGCGCCGATCAAAGAACTGGGCCTGCACGACGTATCCGTCGTTCTTCACCCCGAAGTCGAAGCCACAATTCAGCTGAACGTTGCACGTTCTACTGAAGAGGCCGAGCTTCAGGCCTCCGGTAAGTCCATTCAGGAACTGGCCGCAGAAGAAGAAGCTGCAGCAGACTTCGAGATTGCAGAGCTGTTCGACGATATCGGTGCAGCAGCATCTGATGACGACGATCTGGCCGAATCCATCAGCGAAGATGCTGACGAAGGCACAGGCGACCAAGACGAGACAGCTGGCAACTAAGCCACCGTTTCATCGATGTAATTCAGGAAAACGCCGCGTACCACGCGGCGTTTTTTGTTGCGCCGTCCCAATTTTGGAATCCGCACCCTCATCTTCCGCAAACTCGAACACGCCAATTTACGCAAGATTTACTAGCGTCACAGGCCCTTGCTTGGTTAACTTTCATCATGAGGGGATGAAACATGGCAGACAAAACAGCAGCGACAACCGGACACTGCTTTTGCAGATCGGTAGGATTTTCATTTACCGGACCGCAAACATGGGCGTGTCACTGCCATTGTGAGGATTGCCGCCGCGCCTGTGCAGCGCCTATCGTGAGTTTTCTGGGCACCCCCCTATCCGGCTTTTCGTGGACGGGCGAAGCCCCGAAAGAATACCATTCATCCATCGGTGTGACGCGGTATTTCTGCGATCGTTGCGGGACGCCGATGGCGTTTCAAGCGGATCACTATCCGGGTGAGATACATCTATATGCAGTGACGCTAACTGATCCGACGGCGTTCGAACCTGAATTCCATGTTCATTACGAAAGCCGTCTGCCGTGGGTGCACCTTGCTGACGAGTTGCCCAGACATGCCGGATCAGCGCCTTCAGGATAACGCGCCGCACAACGGTCTGCCCCCTTTCGCATAGTAAGCTAAAGTGTTGCCTAGTCATGACGCGATACCATCACGCTTATCCCAGGAAGTATGCGCGGACTTTTGCATCCACTGGCAAAGACCTGCCGCTGAATATGTGGCCTCTTGATGCGCATATGATTTAGGGTCAACGCTTTCGATGATATCAACCACCGGACATGACCCATGCAGCAGATTTCGCGTCGTCGATTTGTGATCCTTTCTATGGCTTCTCTGGCCGGCTGTAGCAGCACAGATGCAGCTCCGAATGCTTCGCCAACCACCCTGCCCTTACACCCGAACGAGACACCAGCGCTAAGGGCCAAAATCAACCGTTGGGCCGATCACTATGATCTACCACGCCCCTTGGTTCACCGCTTGGCGATCCGCGAAAGTACTCACAATCCTAAGGCGCGAAACGGACCCTATTACGGGCTGTTGCAAATCCTGCCTGCCACTGCCCGCGGCATGGGGTTCCAAGGGCGGCCCTCCGATCTGCTTGATGCGGATACCAATCTGGAATTCGGTTTGAAATATCTACGCGGCGCGTGGCTGTTGTCGGACGGAGATCATGGCACGGCAATTAAATGGTACGCACGCGGATACTACTACGAAGCCAAACGGCGCGGCATGCTGGTCGAAACAGGTTTGCGCGACGGTTAGGCACCCCCGGCCGGTCGTACAGACTAAGCAAACGAAAAAGGCCGCATCCTGCGATGCGGCCTTTCCAATTCAATCGAAGTTCTGATCACTCAGCGTCTTCAAGCGCCTCAACAGCTTTCTGAAGATCTTCTTTGGAGACTTCTTTCTCCGTTACCTTCGCACCTTCGGCGATGTGATCGACAACCTTGTCCTCAAACAGAGGCGCGCGCAGCTGCTGCTGCATCTGTTGGTTCTGCTGAACGAACTCAAAGAACTGACGTTCCTGACCCGGGTACTGACGCGCCTGCGCCATAATCGCCTGGCTCATCTCTGCATCAGACACTTCAACTTCTGCCTTCTGACCGATCTCGGCCAGCAGCAGACCAAGACGCACACGGCGTGTGGCCAGCGTCTTGTGCTCGTCAGTGGTTTCGATCTCGGGGTGATCGTGGCCTTGCACATCAGGGTTGTCTTCGTGCCACAGCTGGTGGGCAATCTGACTGGCTTCCGCTTCCAGCAAGGACGGCGGCAGATCGAAATCAACCATTTTATCAAGCGCGTCGAGCAGACCACGCTTCATAACGGCACGTGCGGCACCCGCATATTCGGCTTCCAGACGCTCGGCGATCTGCGCTTTCAAACCGGCCAGATCTTCTGCACCGAATTTGGTCGCCAGCTCGTCATTGATCTCTGCTGCAACAGGCTCTTTTACCTCTTTGATTGTACAATCAAATACGGCTTCCTTGCCCGCCAGATGCTCTGCCTGGTACTCTTCAGGGAAAGTTACAGTGACAGATTTCTCTTCTTCCGCCTTCACACCAACCAGCTGCTCTTCGAAACCGGGGATAAAGTTGCCGGAACCCAGCACCAGCGGGAAGTCTTCGGCGGAGCCGCCTTCAAACGCTTCGCCGTCAACTTTGCCCACGAAGTCCATGACAACCTGATCGCCGTCTTTGGCTTTTGAGCCTTTCTTGCGGGCTTTAAAGTCCTGAGCGGTCTCGGCAAGGTTCGCCAGCGCTTCGTCGATGGCCGCATCGTCGGCTTTCACAACCAGCTTCTCGAGCTTGATTTTGGACATATCCAGCTCAGGGATTTCCGGCAGCGCCTCATAGGACATTTCGACTTCAACGTCGTCGCCCTCTTTCCAGTCTTCATTGGTCATCTTGACTTCAGGCTGCATCGCAGGACGGTCGCCGGACTTTTCAAAGTGCTCGGCCATGGCACCGTCGATGCTTTCCTGCATCGCTTCGCCCATGATCCGCTGGCCAAACTGCTTTTTCAACAGCGCCATCGGAACCTTTCCTTTACGGAAGCCCTTCATTTCGACTTCGGGCTGCGCCTCGGCCAGCTTTTCGTTGACCTTCGCGTCCAGTTCTGCCGCCGTTACCGTGATGGCGTAGCCGCGTTTCAGACCTTCGTTCAGCGTCTCATTGACCTGCATGTGTGCTCCATAGAAATAAGCCGCGCGGGGGCCCGCACGGGGGAAAATTTGCATCCTTCTATTGGGCTGTGTGGCAAGGTGCAAGGGGGCTTGGCACCCATTCCACATGCCCTGCCGATCAGGCCCATTGAAGGAGTTGTGGCGATTTTCGCAGCCGGGCTGCGGGATCATTAATAGGCATGTCCCCGATGCCGGCGCACCTGCACCCAAACCGCGGTGAGCCAAACGTGCACAGCCTGACCAAGAACCGCGAGGAAGATTACATTCCAAGCGCTTCTTTATACATTTCCATCACCGCTTCTTCTTCGGCGATATCATCCTTGTCACGCTTGCGGAGTGCTATGACCTTGCGCAGCACCTTGGTGTCGTAGCCACGGGACTTCGCCTCGGCCATCACCTCTTTTTGCTGTTCGGCCAGATCCTTTTTCTCGGCATCCAACCGCTCGATCCGCTCAACAAACTGACGCAGTTCGTTCGCCGTTACACGGTAGGTCGCATCGCCTTGCGATTCGATGACATCGGGATTGGTGGATTGATCGCTCATGAGGGGCATCCTGCGGTTGAGGGTGATTTGTACTGTTGCGCCTGACTACCCTTGGCGCGGGTGCGCTGCAAGGCGGCCTTGAACCGGCTTTTGCTTTGGCGTAGCCCTGCGCTTATGGAAAACGAAACCTCATCTGTCTTTGACATTGTAATCTGGTCCGGTGCCGCATTGTCCCTCTTGGGTTTGGTGGGGCTCATCTGGTGCATCTTGAAAGTGTCCCGGGCAAAACGCGCTAATCTTGATGATGACGCCATGCGTGATGTGCTCAAGTCGGCACTGCCGCTTAACCTCGGTGCCTTGTTTTTGTCCGTGATCGGTCTGATGATGGTGATCGTTGGAATATTCCTCGCCTGAACGCTGTAGCCGCTGGACAGCAATCGGCTGGCTGGGCTAGACCGCTGTCATGGATATTCGTCAGCTATCACCGCATTTCTTTGTCAGCCCGCAGGTCGATCCTGCGGACATGCCCGCCCTCGCGGAAGCCGGCATCACACGCATTCTATGTAACCGTCCCGATGCGGAGGTGCCGCCCAGTCATAGCGCTGCTGCAATTCGCGCCGCCGCAGAAGCTGCTGGCATGTCATTTGCAGAGCAACCGCTGACCCACCAGAGCATGATACCTGATGTTATAGGCCAAAACCGCGCCTTGGGTGCCGCAACGGACGAGACTGTGCTGGCCTATTGTGCGTCAGGCACCAGATCCACGATAGCGTGGGCCCTGGGACAAGCAGGTAATATGCCCGCAGAAGATATTATCGCGGCAGCGCAAGCGGGCGGATACGATATCCGCAACATGCAGCAGGTTTTGTCACAGCCCTTCGCAGAAGACTGATTTCGGACCGACCGCGTTGGAAGCCTAGCCAGCTTTTGACTGCGTCATCAGCATGTCGGCATCAAGATCCGGCAGGTCAGTCAGTTCAGGTAGGTCAGACATATCCGGCAGATCCGGCAAGTCTGGCAAATCAGGCAATTCCGGTAAGCCTCCGCCCCCAATACTGCTGTTTTCAACAGGCGAATCCGCAAGACTTGCAGTGTTGGCAGTGATGTCGCCCGTCAGAGGAAGGGACAAATCAGGTGGCGACACGCCCCCGCTTTCAGCAACCTCCGGTCCCTGTGTGGCCGCGTGCATCTTGTCGGCGTCTCCCAATCCAGCGCGATCCTCTGCCCGACGGCTAAGCACACTATTTTGTCGTTTGCTCTGCTGCACCATTACCGCACGGCCACCATCAAGCTGCCCCAGAACACCGCGTCCGATCCGGTTGCCTGCAATCGTCTGGATGCGCACAAGGTCAAATGACGCCGCGCCAAGATCAATGATATCGCCCGCTTGAAGCACACCAAGCTGGCGTAGCGGCATTTTAAACTGCGCGATTGAAATTAGCAGCTCTGCATGGAGGCTCATCACCGTCTCTGACAGGTCCGCAGCGGGTGCCCTGTCAATGCTTGCTTCCGCAGAAGTGTGTCCCTCGTCATCGGGATCAGTGAAATGGGTCACCGCGCCGTCTTTCGGCAAGCACAAAACAATACTGCCCTGACAGACCCCTCCGGCGATATCCAGATCGAGATGAAGCAGTTCATATTCGGGGTCTTCCAGCGCCATACAGAGCACGCGCAGGTCTTCAACCCATGCACCGAATGCGAACCCTTCGATCAATCTTCTGTCATCAGGCTCCTCGGGAACAGGTGCTGCACGGCGCAGAACAGCATCCAGAAAGGGCGCTGCGACTGCCGCATCTGTCGGGGTCATCCTGCGCGGGTCATCGTCTGATGGTGCCATCACCTTTCCCATGGTTTGCTGTTGGATCAGCGCGGTGACCAATGCACTGTCAAAAACCGCAGCCGCACGGCGACGGCCCGGCCCCTCCAACAACATGCGCAGACCTTCTGGTTTGAGTGTTTGAGCCAAATCATCTGTCGGACAGCTTTGACGGCGGACGCCAATCACTGACACCGACATATCAATCAGTTCTTCTGCTACTTTGGCGACGGTCAGGCGCAAAGCTTTGGACAGCGACATCGCACGAGCTTGATGCTCGGCCCTGCCAAGTTCGGTCTTACGGTGAATGATCGTTCCGGGAGGCGCCGTGCCTCCTTGGGCCGACCGTTCGGACGCTGCCATATCGCCTCAATTTCCTGTTTGCTGCCGCCCTTCGTTCGGGCTCCGGCTTCAGACATAGCGGACAAGAGGTTACCAGAGCCTTTAGGATACACGGCCAAACCGTCACGAAGGCGTTAAATCAGTATTACCTACGCGCGTGCGGAAGGACCGCCAGCCTTCCTGATCCGCTCGATTGTGTCTCAGGAAACCTCAGACGTAACAGGTGGCGCTTCAGACCGGCTTAGCGCCGAGACGGGAAGCGTCACCCGGAACGCTGCGCCGCCACGGCCCGGCAGGTAGGTAATATGCCCCCCAAGCCGCACCATAATTTCCTGACAGATTGCCAGCCCGAGGCCCGCGCCCTCACCCTGCGCGCCGGTCACGCGGTAGAATTTCTCAAAGATCACACCCTGCTCATCCGCCGCAATACCGGTGCCGTTGTCGACAAAATCAATCGCCACGCCTTGCGCAGTAACCTGCGTCGTAATGACAAGCTTTGGATTTTCGGCAAGGCAATATTTCTGCGCGTTGCCAATCAGATTGATGAAGACCTGAACAAGACGATCAAGATCGGTATGAAGTGCGACAGGCTCCGTGCCGCCACGCAGCTCGACCTGCAAGGCAGCTGCACCGCCCGCCACTGCAGTGGTTACTGCGCGGTTCAGCACCTCATTCAACTCTCCCTCGCTCAAGTGCAATGAAACCTGCCCGTTCTCCAAAACGGACAGGTCCAGCAAATCATTCAGCAGCCTTGTAAGTCTGAGTGTCTCGGTGTGAATGATCGAGGCGTAGCGGGTTTTGTCGGCATCAGACATTTCCTCAGCATCGCGCAATATTTCTGAAAACGACCTGATCGACGTCATCGGTGTACGCAACTCATGGCTGATCTGGCTCAGGAACGCGTCTTTTTGCAACGAGAGCTGCGTCAGCTTTTCGTTCGCGGTGCGCAGCTGTGCCGCTGTCAAAGACAACTCCCGCGATTTTTCCTCTAGCTGGCTGGAGTATTCCAGAAGTTGCGCGGACTCGTCAGCCACGGCTAGCAGGTCCTGCACCGAGACTGAGGTTCCCCCGACAATCTGGCTTACCATCGCATGTGCTGTCGCTGCCCCGACCGACGCGGCAAGCTCGCGTTCAAGGGCTTGTACGAATTCCGGCGTCGGCTCTGGCAGTTGTCCGCCCATGCCCTGCGCCTCAGCCTCCTGGCGGAAAAACTGCTGCGCATCCGCAGCGCCCAAAATCCGCTGTGTCATGATCATCAGGTCTTCGCTGCCCGCAACCGATGCCGCCCAAACGCGGTTCGGGCTGGTATGCTCCATCACGTTCACAAACTGCGCGCCTTGCAGTCGCTCCATCGGCGTGGGGAACGTGAAAATCGACGTGACAACAAAGGCCATCGTATTGAGCGACAGGCTCCACAGAACAGCATGCACTGTCGGGTCAAGGCCATCGATGCCGAACAACGCCTGGGGGCGCAACCAATGGATGCCAAGGAGGCCTTGTTCAAACGTGGATCGCGAGAGTGCTGTATCCATGCCGAAACTTGGCAACAGCATCGTGAAAAGCCAAAGGGCAAAGCCGACGGCCAACCCAGCAAGCGCACCACTTCGCGTAGCCCCGCGCCAGAATATCCCACCAGCGAGCGCGGGCAGGAACTGGGCCACACCGCCAAAGCTGATGGTCCCAATGGCGGCCAATGCCCCGCTGCCGCCCGACAGACGATAGTAAGAGAACCCCAACCCCATGATCAGAAGGATCGACATGCGCCGCGCAAGGATCACAACGTTGCGCACGTCGCCCGATTGCGTAGCCCCGCCTTGCCTTGAAGCCAACCAGATCGGCATGACGATATGGTTCGAAACCATTGTGCTGAGTGCCAGTGCCGCCACGATCACCATTGAAGTCGCCGACGAAAATCCGCCGAGAAAGGACAGCATCGCAAGCCCGTTCTGGTTCTGACTAAGCGGGAGTGTCAGCACAAAGAGATCAGGGTTTGATCCGGCGGGCAAAAGGTCAAGCCCGACGACCGCGATCGGCATGACAAAAAGGCTCATTGCCATCACGTACAAAGGGAAAGCCCATGATGCGATTTGCAGGTGGCTTTCGTCGTCATTCTCGACCACCATTACCTGAAACATACGTGGCAGACATAGAAACGCTGCCGCTGAGAGTAACGTCAATGTTGCCCAACGGCTGCCCTGCACATCCCAAGCCCCGATCGTGGACGCGTCGATGCGGGCAAGTGTATCACTTACTCCGCCGGCCAACCCCCATACAACAAAGATGCCAACCGCCATCAAGGCGACCAGTTTCACCACCGCCTCAACCGCGACAGCGATAACGATGCCATGATGACGCTCGTTTGCGTTCAGGTTCCGCGTGCCGAACAGCACAGTAAAAAGCGCAAGTCCGGTCGCGACCCAAAACGCGGCACGGGTGGGGTTAAAATCAGCAGGCGTGGCAGTCGACCCCAGATCAGCCACGGCAAAGATCGAAAGCGACAGAACAACCGACTGAAGTTGCAAGGCAATGTAGGGTGTCACACCGATGACGGCCATCAGAGTCACGACGATGGCCAGTACATTTGATTTTCCGTAGCGCGAGGAAATCAAATCAGCGATCGATGTGACCCGCTGGCTTCGCCCGATACTGACCAACCGGCGCAGTACCCACCACCAGCCGATCATGACAAGCGAAGGCCCCAAATAGATGGTCAGATACTCAAGCCCCGACCGCGCGGCATAGCCGACCGCCCCGTAAAACGTCCACGCTGTGCAATAGATCGAAAGCGAAAGCGTATACACCAGTGGTGAGCGCAGCAAAGCTGCCCCTCGCCCCTGTACCGCTGCCCGCTCCGCCAAAAAGGCAATTAGAAACAGAAAGGCAACGTAAGCAAGGCACACCAATAGGAGTTGGTTGAGGCCTACCATCATGGCTTTTTGGGTTCCGGTGTCGCACCACTTTCTGGAACAATGCGGTTTCGTGTCCTCCGCCACAGCAGCCACGCACAAAATGGCAAAAGGCACCAGACCCCGAAGATATAGCGCAGTGCCACGCTCATTGAAGTGCCCTGCCCGCCGTTCGCATCCGGCAGCGGCCACATCAGCGGCACCATCCACAAGGCAACACCCAGAAAAGGTAACAAGCGCACCGCATCCATCATCCGGCGCATCCGGTAGCTTTGACGCTCAAGAAAAACGGGCGTTTTTGTTATCGGGGCCACCGCCCTGGCCGATTGTGGAGAAGCGGGGTTGGGTAAAGGGGTTTTGGCCATATCAAAACACCTCACTCAAATCTGATCAACGGGTTAGGTCGCGCACGGCGTCCAGCATTTCGGTATTGGAAAAAGGTTTGGTCATAAAACGGCTGACGCCTGCTTTCTCTGCCATTTCGCGGTCGCGGGCATGACCGCGTGCGGTCAGCATCAGAACCGGCAACGCCTCAAACGCCGCGTCGCTGCGCAGATCATGCAGGATCTCGAATCCGCTTTTGCCCGGCAACATCACGTCAAGAATAACAAGATCAGGCACGGCGTTCCGAATGACATCATAAGCACTGCCCCCGTTTGCCAGCGTTTCGACCCGCCAGCCTTCGTTTGAGAGCAAAAAGCGGATGGCCTCCGCAATATTGACCTCGTCCTCCACCAGCACGACATGTTTTGTCATGAGCGGCTGTCCTCCCCCATTGGTAATCTGCGTGCCCGCCATCTGACGCGGCAGGTCACACATTAAACCAAGGATGCACCGGAACGCCTGCCGGTGTCAAAAGGACAAGCTGCCTCAGACCCCGACGCCAAGCACTGACGGCTCGCGACGGGCGCGACATTCTCTTTGTGCGCAGACCCTACAGGTTGATCCCACCTCAAGGCCCTGCCCCGACCCCGCAGCAGCAGGCAGCAACAGCATCACCCCCTGCACCAATGGCCGCGCGTTATACTGCGGTGTGGTGAGCGTTTCGCAGGCCGCAAAACTGTCGAACGCCAGATCGCCACCGCTTGACTGGCTAATCCGGGTTTTTAGCACTGTGCCGGGATCGCCAAGTGCCGCAAACAGTGGCCAAAGCGGACAGCCCGATCCATGACGCGGCACTGTGAAACCTTCGATGGATTTGCGAAAAATGACCGTGCCGGAGCGATCACAGACGACCAGCCCCGCACCCAGTTCAGGCAAAGCCGCCAGTCGCCGCAGAATGCAGGGCACGCCGAGGCGCAGAATACGCGCAAGCGCCAAGGGGTCGGTGCCTGCCTCATTGATTGCAGACCGGAGTTCGGCCAGCTTGAGCACGGCAGCATCACCAGCTACCTGTTGCAGAACGTTTGTCGCGATGTATTTCGCAGCCTGCGATTTCAGTTCTGGTGCGGCATCAACAACGCGCGCGATCTGGTCTGCCTTCGGGGTGCCCAACTCAAGCATCGGAAAGCTGAATTCCTGCGCAGTCAGAAATTTCTCGACTTCTTCTTGCGGAGAACTCGCCGCATCGGCAGCTTCCCCGTCCGCTTCCAGATAGGTGACGATAGCACCGGCACTGTCTGACAGGCGTCTGCTGTCTTCGTGAATATTGGCATGGAAGCGGTCGCGCCATTCTGGCTGCAATGTTTTGGTTTCCGCAAGGATCGACGCCGTTGACCGGATCGCCGCCGCTGTTGACAACAGCTCGTGCATAGATGCGGCAAGATGCGGGTCATGGGCCAGACGGTCGGTCAATGCCTCAACTGTGCGCTCCAGCGCTTCGACCCGTTTGCGGGTGCCTGCCACGACATCTGCCCACCCCGGAAAGCGCCCTGCAAATTCGTCGGCGCGGGCCGCTTCGGCGGCACTTAATCCGGCTTCGTCAGCCGCTTCGCGCAGGCTGGCGATCAATGCGGCTTCTGCACCTTCCGTCAGTGCCTGCGTCTCAACACCCAAAGCCTGAGCGATATTGAGCAGCAACTTCCCCCCGATCTTGCGACGGTTGTGCTCGATCAAATTGAGATAGCTTGCGGAGATTCCGATATTGCGGGCCAGATCGGCCTGCTTGAGCCCGGCCATCACCCGCTTTTCACGGATGCGGCTGCCCGTCAGTGCGTCGCGCGTCATGTCAACCAAACCTTACAAAGTCGGGCAATTTCAATGCGTTTCTGCACCGCAACATCATCTTATTTACACCTTTGCAAAGAGCCTTGCGAATATCTTTACAGAATAATTGTGAAGATCAAGGGACTTATTGATCGGTTTTCTGGAATCAACTCATAGTGGCTTTGCACACTTGTGTTGTCATGGCCGAGAGGAACGGCCAGGCGAATTTACCAACCGGGAGGACTTCATGTCATTTTCAAATCCGACACGTCGCGGTCTGATCAAAACGGGTGCTGTTGCCAGCGCCGGTCTTGCGCTGCCGACGTACCTGCGTGCCGATGGCCACTCTGGCTTCACCAACGCACCGACAGGCTCAACTGTAACGCTGGGTTTCAACGTACCCCAGACCGGCCCATACGCCGAAGAAGGTCTTGACGAGCTGCGCGCGCAGGAGCTGGCAGTCCAGCACCTGAACGGCGAAGGCGACGGCGGAATGATGAATACGTTCAGCTCGAAAGCGCTGAAGGGTAACGGTATTCTGGGCAAAAAGGTCGAGTTCGTTACAGGCGACACACAGACCAAGTCAGACGCTGCACGGGCATCCGCAAAAGCGATGATCGAAAAAGACGGCGCTGTCATGATCAACGGTGGCTCATCCTCGGGTGTGGCTGTTGCGGTTCAGGGCCTGTGCCAAGAAGCCGGCGTCATCTTTATGGCGGGCCTCACACACTCCAACGATACAACCGGTAAGGACAAGAAAGCCAACGGCTTCCGTCACTTCTTTAACGGTTACATGTCAGCGGCTGCTCTCGCACCCGTTCTGAACAACGCTTATGGTTCCGACCGTAAGGCATACCACCTGACAGCCGACTACACATGGGGCTGGACACAGCAGGAATCGATTGCCGCGGCAACCGAAGCCATGGGCTGGGAAACAGTGAACAACGTGCTGACGCCACTCGCGTCCACGGACTTCTCTTCCTATATCGCACCAGTGCTGAACTCCGGTGCCGACGTTCTGGTTCTGAACCACTACGGCGGAAACATGGTCAACTCTTTGACAAACGCGGTCCAGTTCGACCTGCTGAACAAAGAAGTGAACGGCAAGAAGTTCGAAATCGTTGTTCCCCTCTACTCCGAGCTGATGGCTGCGGGTGCGGGTAAAAACGTTGAAGGCGTTATCGGCTCCATGAACTGGAACTGGCAGCTGCAGGATGAAGGCTCCAAAGCCTTCGTTAAATCCTTCGGTGAAAAGTATGGCCGTCCACCGTCCAACTCTGCGCACACATGCTATGTTCAGACGCTGCTGTATGCGGATGCTGTCGAGCGTGCGGGCACATTCAACCCATGTGGTGTTGTCGAAGCTCTGGAAGATTTCGAGTTCGACGGCTTGGGCAACGGTCCGGTTCTGTACCGTGGCGATGACCACCAGTGCTTCAAAGACGTGCTTGTTATGAAGGGTAAAGAGAACCCGTCAAACGAATACGACACACTGGAAATCGTTGAAGTGACACCACGTGCTCAGGTCGAGTACGCGCCTGATCACCCAATGTTTGCTGGCGGCCAGCTGGGTTCATGTAACCCCGGCGCGTAAGCGAAAACCTTTCTATAATATCAGGGCGCACCATAACGGTGCGCCCCATCCCATAGCCTGTGCGGGACCGATGGCGGTCCGGCAACAGGCGTAGTGCATCGAGGTGGGGACCATGGACGCAATACTTCTTCAATTCTTGAACGGTCTGGACAAAGGCTCCGCATATGCGTTGATCGCCCTTGGTCTGACCCTTATTTTCGGCACGCTCGGTGTTGTGAACTTCGCACACGGTGCGCTGTTCATGATCGGTGCGTTCTGCTCTGTCACCTTGCAGCGCATCCTCACACTCAGCTCCGAGACGCTGTCCGAGACGGAGAAGGATTTTCTGGGCAACCCGCTCAAGATCAAAACGCCTTATGTAGAGAACTGGTTCGGCCCCGAGGTGGGCGGTGCCATCATTGACTGGGCCGTGCCGCTGGCAATCCTGCTGGCAATCCCCGTCATGCTGTTGATCGGTTTCATCATGGAACGTGGTCTGATCAAACACTTCTACAAGCGCCCCCATGCCGATCAGATCCTTGTGACTTTCGGTCTGGCGATCGTTCTGCAGGAGGTAATCAAGTACTTCTATGGTGCGAACCCGATCCCGACGCCCGCACCCTCCGCCTTTGTCGGCAGCTTTGACTTCGGCCCGCTTCTCGGCCTCGATACATCGCTGGCCTACCCCTACTGGCGACTTGTCTACTTCGGGTTTTCCGCGCTGATTATCGGTGCTGTGTTTGCCTTCCTGCAATTCACCACCTTCGGGATGGTTGTTCGCGCCGGTATGGCAGACCGCGAGACCGTCGGCCTTCTGGGCATCGACATCGACCGCCGCTTTACCATTATGTTCGGTATCGCCGCCGCCGTCGCCGGTCTGGCCGGTGTGATGTACGCTCCGATCAACTCTCCCAATTACCATATGGGCATGGACTTCCTCGTTCTCAGCTTTGTGGTTGTTGTTGTGGGTGGCATGGGATCGCTTCCCGGTGCGGTACTTGCGGGCTTCATGCTCGGTATCCTCGAAAGCCTTGCCTCCATGAACGAGGTCAAGAACATCCTGCCCGGTATCGACCAGATCATCATCTATGTGGTCGCCATTATCATCTTGCTGACACGTCCACGTGGCCTCATGGGTCGCAAAGGCGTGATGGAGGAATAAATCATGTTCGGACTTCAAAAGAACGACACCCGCCTGCTGATCTTTGTCGCATTTCTTGCCATGGCAGCGCCTTTCCTGTTGAACCCCTTTCCGGTCGACAGCGCGATGGCACAGTTTAACGCGGGCTATCCCGACCTGATGCAACGCTTTGTCATCTTCGGTATCTTTGCGATCGGATTTAACCTCCTGTTCGGCCTGACCGGCTACCTCAGCTTTGGCCACGCAGCCTTTCTCGGGCTCGGCTCTTACGGTGCGGTCTGGATGTTCAAACTGCTGAGCATGAACATCATTCCCGCGATCTTGTTGTCGATCATCGTGGCGGGGCTTTTTGCACTCGTTATCGGGTTCATCAGCCTGCGGCGGTCGGGCATCTACTTTTCGATCCTGACGCTCGCCTTTGCCCAGATGATGTTCGCGATTGCCTATTCCGATCTGATTGGCCGCTTCGTGGGCACACCGATCACCAACGGCGAAACAGGTCTGCAACTGGCACTCGATGATCCCCGCATCCTCGGAGTATCGGCAACCCCTGACGGATCGATCCCGCTGACGAACCTCTTTGGCATGGACATGCGTTCCGTGGCCGAGCTTGAGGTCGGAGGCTGGCTCTTTACCTTCTCCTTCGGCTACTACGTCTGTGCCGTCCTGATGCTGCTGTCCTTCTACCTTGCCATCCGTATCTTCCGGTCGCCTTTCGGTCTGATGCTGCGTGCGGTTAAGTCCAACCAGCAGCGAATGAACTACACCGGCCTGAACAAGCGCCCCTACACACTGGCCGTTTTTGTCATCTCCGGCATGTATGCCGGTCTGGCAGGCGGTCTGATGGCCTCCATGGACCCGCTTGCCGGTGCCGAGCGGATGCAGTGGACAGCTTCGGGCGAGGTGGTTTTGATGACCATTCTCGGCGGTGCGGGGACCCTGATCGGTCCGGTTCTTGGTGCAGGTTTCATCAAGTACTTTGAAAACATCTTTGCCAAGATCAACGATAACGTCCTGCACAGCTGGTTCTCGTTCATGCCCGATGGCATCGAGGACATGATGGTCGCGATCATTCACCCCTTCGTGGGCAAGGGATGGCACCTGACGCTTGGTCTGCTGTTCATGCTGGTTGTGATCTTCCTGCCTGGCGGCTTGGTCGAAGGCGGTCAGCGCATCGGCAAGATGTTCAAGCGCCAACAGCCTCAGGACGACTCGCCTGATGCCAGCAAAACACCAGCGGAATAGGAGGCTGTCATGGCTATTCTCGAAATCAAAAACGTAAACAAGCGCTTTGGTGGTCTGCAGGCCCTTGGTAATGTGAACCTGAGCGTTGCGGAAAATTCCGTCCACGCGATCATCGGGCCAAACGGTGCCGGCAAGTCCACCTTGCTGAACTGTCTGGTTGGTAAACTGATCCCCGATACGGGTTCCGTGATGTTCGCGGGCCAATCCGTGCTGGGGCGCAAACCATACGAGATCAACCAGATGGGCATCTCCCGCGTTTTCCAGACACCTGAGATCTTCGGCGATCTGAATGTGATGGAAAACATGATGATCCCATGCTTTGCAAAACGCGACGGATCGTTCGAGATGAACGCGGTTGCCTCGGTGGGCAGCCAACGCGACGTCATCGAAAAAGCAGAGCATATGCTGGAAGACATGAAGCTGATCGACAAGCGCGAGATGCACGCGGCATCCATGTCGCGGGGCGACAAGCGCCGTCTCGAAATCGCGATGTGCCTGGCGCAGGATCCACGGCTTTTGTTGCTGGACGAGCCGACAGCGGGGATGGCACGTGCTGACACCAACAACACCATCGATCTGTTGAAACAGATCAAGGAAGAGCGCGACATCACCATCGCCATCATCGAACACGACATGCATGTTGTTTTCTCGCTGGCTGAACGGATCACTGTGCTGGCTCAGGGGACGCCGCTGGTCGAAGACACGCCAGACAACATCAAAGGGCACCCGAAAGTGCGCGAAGCCTATCTTGGCGAAACACAGGACGCGGCATAACCGCCCGCGTCCCCTGCCCTTGCAAAGGATATTCGACATGAACACGCAAACGCTTGAGAAAAACGCAAACCACGCAGCCACCGCTCCGGCCTATCTCTCGGTCTGGGATCTCGAAGCCTACTATGGCGAGAGCTACATCGTCCAAGGCATCAGCTTTAATGTGCACGAAGGCGAGATCCTCGCGCTTCTGGGACGAAACGGAGCTGGCAAAACCTCCACCCTGCGGGCCATCGCCCGCCTGTCTTCCCCCGAAGTGCACAAGGGCGAGATCTGGCTCGACCATCAACCGCTGCACAAAATGAAGTCTCACGAGGCATCAGCTGCGGGCTTGGGTCTTGTCCCCGAAGACCGTCGCATCATCCCCGGACTGACAGTCGAGGAAAACCTGAAACTTGCCCAGATCGCACCACCTGTAGGTTGGTCACTGGAACGCCTCTATGATCTGTTCCCACGTCTTGGTGAACGCAAAAGCCAGGAAGGCACGACCCTATCCGGCGGCGAACAGCAAATGCTTGCCATCGCGCGTGCACTTGCCCGCGACATCAAAGTTCTTTTGCTGGATGAGCCGTACGAAGGGCTTGCGCCTGTCATCGTGGACGAGATCGAAAAAACCCTTGGTATCATCAAGGAACAGGGCATCACGACCATTCTGGTCGAGCAGAACGCGGTTCGGGCGCTGCAACTGGCGGATCGTGCTGTGATCCTCGACACTGGTGGAATCGTCTTTGACGGCACCGCACAGGAAGTCCTCGAGAACGAAGCACTGCGCGCCGAATACCTCGCGATCTAATCTATAATCCTATGAAAACGCGCGACTTGAAGGACAAGTCGCGCGTTATCTCCGACGATTCCGGCATCTGCCGCCGGCTTGCGCTTTCCCTGATCCACTCTGCACGACTTTCCCCTGCAAAGTGGCGGGTTTTCATGCCATGTCCCTTAGCCTATAAGCATTAAAAACGTTGCGGCATTTTCACGCGCCGCATAGGGACCTGTCGAGGATAATATGACAAAAAACACCCATGACGCAGATGTCGCGTTTATTCGGGCATTGGCCGAGCTTTTGAATGAAAACGATCTGACCGAGTTGCAGGTCAAGCGGGACTACGCCGAAGACGACAGTCTGAACGTGCGTGTCAGCCGCAAACCGCCACAACAGGTTATGGCCGCTCCTGCCCAGATGGCGGCTCCTGCCGCACCGGCAGCAATTGCCGCTCCGGTCGCCGCGACACCTGCTTCCGCGAGCGAAGGTGCTGCAGACCCTGCAAGCCACCCCGGTGCTGTCACTTCACCAATGGTCGGAACAGTCTATATGCAGGGCGAACCCGGTGCCCCGGCCTTCATTACCGTTGGTGCCACCGTTGCCGAAGGCGATACATTGCTCATTGTCGAAGCGATGAAGACAATGAACCACATCCCCGCCCCCCGCGCAGGCAAGATTGCGCGGATCATGGTTGGCGACGGCGATGCGGTTGAATTCGGCGCCCCGCTTGTAATCATCGAATAAGGCGCACGCCCATGTTCAACAAAATCCTTGTCGCCAACCGTGGTGAAATCGCGTTGCGCGTGATCCGCGCCGCGCGCGAAATGGGCATCGCCTCAGTGGCGGTTCATTCCACAGCTGACAGCGACGCAATGCACGTGCGCATGGCTGACGAATCCGTTTGCGTCGGCCCGCCTTCTTCTGCGCAGTCCTACCTTTCGATCCCTTCCATCATCGCCGCATGCGAGATCACAGGGGCCGAAGCAATCCACCCCGGCTATGGCTTTCTGTCCGAGAACGCCGCCTTTGTTCAGGTGATCGAAGATCATGGCCTGACGTTTATCGGCCCGACAGCGGAGCATATCCGTGTCATGGGCGACAAAATCACAGCCAAAGAAACGATGCGCAAATTGGGTGTCCCTTGTGTCCCCGGCTCCGACGGTGGCGTGGCAAATCTTGCAGACGCACGCGCCTTGGGTGAGGAAATGGGCTATCCCGTTATCATCAAAGCGACCGCAGGCGGTGGCGGCAAGGGCATGAAAGTGGCACAAACCGCCGCAGACATGGAGCGTGCATTCCAGACAGCGCGTGCCGAAGGCCAGTCCAACTTTGGCAATGACGAAGTCTATATCGAGAAGTACCTCACCACGCCGCGCCATATCGAGATCCAGGTCTTTGGCGACGGTAAAGGCCGCGCCGTGCATTTGGGCGAGCGTGATTGCTCGCTCCAGCGCCGCCATCAGAAAGTTTTCGAAGAAGCCCCCGGCCCCGCGATCACCGCGGAAGAGCGTGCGCGCATCGGTAAGGTCTGCGCGGATGCCATGGCGGACATCAACTATATCGGCGCCGGCACAATCGAGTTTCTGTACGAAGACGGCGAGTTCTATTTCATCGAGATGAATACACGCCTGCAGGTTGAACACCCTGTGACCGAGGCCATCTTTGGTGTCGATCTGGTGCGAGAACAGATACGTGTCGCTTCCGGTATGGATATGTCCTTTGTGCAAGAAGATTTGCACATCAACGGCCATGCCATCGAAGTGCGCATCAACGCGGAGAAGCTGCCGAACTTCAGCCCCTGCCCCGGCCGGATCACGCAGTACCATGCGCCCGGTGGTCTGGGCGTGCGGATGGATAGCGCACTTTATGACGGCTATAGCATTCCGCCTTATTACGACAGCCTGATCGGCAAGCTGATCGTGCATGGTCGTGATCGGCCAGAGGCGTTGGCACGTCTCAACCGCGCTTTAGGTGAGCTGATTGTGGATGGGGTCGATACGACGATCCCGTTGTTTGATGCGCTGTTGCAGGAAAAAGACATCCACACCGGCGAATACAACATCCACTGGCTGGAACATTGGCTGGAAAACCTCAGTGCCGATGCCTGACCGGCAATGTCTGAACTGACGCCGGAACTGCTGCTCCACGGATACCGTATCGGAATTTTCCCGATGGCCGAACATAGGGACGACCCGGAGATTTTCTGGGTCGATCCGGAGCGGCGTGGCATTATGCCACTCGACGGCTTTCACCTCTCGCGTTCTTTGGCCAAGGCGATGCGGCGCACCCCATTCGACGTCAAGATTAACACCGTTTTTGACGATGTTGTTGCTGCCTGCGCAGATCGTGCAGACACATGGATCAATGACGAAATTGCAGGGCTATACAGCGCGCTGCACGATATTGGTCACGCCCATTCATTGGAAATCTGGGATCAAGACGATCTTGTCGGCGGGGTCTACGGAGTAACATTGGGCAGTGCTTTTTTTGGAGAAAGCATGTTCTCGCGACGTACCAACGCATCCAAAATGGCGCTTGCCGCACTGGTTGACCGGCTGAACCACACAGGCTTCACGCTATTTGATACACAGTTCCTGACGACCCATCTCGCATCATTGGGGGCAATCGAAATTCCCAGACGGACCTATCAAGCGCGTTTGCAAAAGGCGCAACAAACAGCGGCCCTGTTCACTCAAGGCCCGGTCGCGACACTTTATGATGTTGTGCAGCGGATGACCCAAACGTCGTAGCGTGGATGTTCCATCGCCGAAAGTGCTGGCGCGGATGCGATCATCCACCCTGAAAACACGACGCCCGGCTTGCCGCGCTCTGAAATTTCCAGCGCAGCATATGCATTGCCGGAAGGGTTGCCAGCGGGATACCGGCAATCGGTCATCACGATTTCAAGCAACCCATGGCTTACCGCCTGACCGCTTCTGATTTCGATATCGGCGGTCTGACCGGACGTTTTATCAAGCGCACGCAGAACACCACCCGTAGCGCTTGTCACATTTTGCGCGTAGGCAGGTACAGCGACAGCGGCGGCTAAAAAACCGATCAACGTCAATGACTTCCACATAGGTCTATCCTGCTAGAACGGCCCGATCACTCTGGGCTCCACGCCTCGTAATCAGAGCGGTCTTTCGGCTTTTCCTGACGGATCGAACCCGCAGGCGCATAGGCCAGCATTGTGCCGGTCAAATTTTCAGTATGCGGCTTTTCCCAAACCTTGTGCGCCAAAGGTTTGTCTGTGGGTGGCTCATCCCATGTGTGGTGCAGCCAGCCGTGCCAGTCGGGGCTGACCCTGCTGGCTTCCATATCACCGTTGAACATCACCCAGCGGCGCGTGTTGTCTGCGTTGCGGTAATAGACATTACCCTGATCGTCTTCACCCACTTTGGTGCCTTTGCGCCACGTGAAGAACTGCGTGTTCAGGGTGGCGCGGTTCCACCATGTCAAACCTCTGAAAACTGTATTCAAAATGCCCATGATACTCTCCGCGCTGTGTTGATCTGCTTATGCACCAAGCCGCGGTGCGCGTCCAGCCAATCCATACGCCGCATGGGTGTTGCGGCAAAGACTCGTGCAGCACCCGACGAAGAGACACCAAGAGCAAATCTATTGGAAGATAGGCACCGCCGCGCGTATTGTTGCAAAAACGGAGACAATCACGATGGCCACTGCTGCAAAAAAGAAGACACATGTTGCCGAATGCCATGGTGTAAAAGTGCCCGACAGCCCGATGCTCAATCCGATGAGAATCGAACGCATCAATGCAGCGCGCTATGAGGGGCAAGAAATTGCAGGGGCGCTCGACGTCGTGCGCAAGGGCGACAAGGTACTGGAACTGGGTGCCGGCATCGGATTGGTCGGCGCAGTCGTGGCCAAGAACGCAAAACCTTCAAAGGTCATGTCATTTGAAGCCAACCCCGGCCTGATCGAACACATCACGGCGCTCTATAGATTGAACCGTCTGGGAACGAAGATCGAGGTCCGAAACGAGGTTCTGATCAGCGCACCGGATGCCCCAAAGACATTGCCGTTCCATATCCGCAATTCCTACCTTGGATCGTCGCTCATTGATTCTGACAGTCGCGCCACCACACGTGTGGACGTCCCCACCGCGGATTACACCAAATTACACGCTGACTTTGCCCCCGATGTTCTACTCATGGATATCGAAGGGGGCGAGCTTGAGTTTTTACGCCATGCCAATCTTGAGGGTATTCGGGCGATAGTTGTCGAATTCCACCCCGAAGCCTACGGCAGAGCGGGCATGCAAGAATGCAAATCCATTCTTGAAAACGCGGGCTTTGGCAAAGTGGAAGGTCAATCCACACGTCTTGTGTGGACTTGTGTACATGATGCCGGACTGCGCCCCCCATTGCCGGACGGCGGCTGGAGCACGGAAATCGACACGGTCGAGAACGCCATCGTGGTACCGCCAAGCGAGCAAGGTTTTGTTCAGAAAGCCGGGGTTCTTACTGCGGACGGGCATTACAAGCCATCGGGCGCACTCTGGCGTAATGGAAGGGCGCTCACAACCCAGCCCCCCATGCCTGAAGGAGAGCTTGCCGAGCGCAAGGGAACATGGCTTTGGGGCGGCGTGCTCTGGATGCACTTCGGGCATTTTCTGGTCGAAAGCGCTGCGCGTCTGTGGGCTTTGGACCAGATCGACACTCCTATCGACGGGGTGATTTTTGTCCCGAAACGACCGCGCAATGGCAGTGAAGTGCTCGGCTACCAACAGGAATTCGTTAACCTGATGGGCCGTGACATCCCTGTTGTGTGTCTGGCAGAACCTGAAAAAGTTGAGCGCTTGATTGTGCCCGGCCAAGGCTTCGGGCTTGGTGCCATGACGCCCGGCACCGATGCATTTCGCAGCGCTTTCGCCAAGAATTTCGCCCATGGGGTCGCACCGGAGGGCAGCGAAAAGGTCTATATCAGCCGCAGTGATCTTCCGGCAGGTCGCGGAAATCTCATTGGTGAACGCGAACTGGAAGAATATCTGAAATCAGATGGTTACACGATATACCACCCCGAGAAACACGATATCCGTCACCAGATTGCCACCTACAAAGCGGCCCGCAAAATCATTGCGGCTGAAGGGTCTGCCTTGCATATGGTCGCATTGGTCGCCGATCCCGAAGCGGATGTCGCCCTCGTTGTGCGCCGCCCCTCAGGTGCGACACGCAATCTCGAAGTTCATCTGGAATCCTTCACCGGCAAGAAACCAACAACCGTCACGCAGCTGATCCGTTCATGGAAGCCACGCGGCCCCTCCAAACCACGACACTGGATGGGAGAGCTGGACATGCCCGCCCTGCAATCGGAACTTGCCAGCGGCGGGTTCATTTCAGAAAGCGGCAGTACCTGGATATCGCTGGAACCGGAAGAAGTGCAAAAACGCCTCGGGGACCGGTTTGAGGAAGTCGCATAAGCGGCTAATCCGCATTTATGCTGGCAATAGGGCCGTAACTTCTATCTCGATCCGGTATTTCGGGTCGATTAACCCACATTCGATCATCGTCGCCGCAGGCGGGTTGGTCCCGAAGGTTTCAGCAAGCACAGGCCAACAGTTTTCGAACTCGGTCCGGTCTGGCAGCATGTATGTTACCCGCACCACATCCGCAAAGCCCGCTCCGGCTTGCTTCAACGCATCACCGATAATATCGAGTGCTGAAGCACATTGTGCTTCAACCGTGTCACCCTGCCCAACGGTCCCTGCCACATGGACAAAGCCACCGGCAACAACAGCACGGCAATAGCCCACCTTGCTTTCGAACTCTCCGCCCGAATGTATCCGCTTGATCGCCATCGCTCATCCCCTCTCTTGGTTTGAGTGAGACAGAAGCACACAACCCCGCAAGAAAAAAGGGCGTACCAATTGGCACGCCCCTTAATCAGTTTCGGAAAGCGGGCAATTTGCCCGCCCTCAATCTCAACCCGCGGTGGCAGGTTCTTTCTCGGCCTCGCCATGGATCATCAACGGAGCGGCGTCAGAATTGACCGCCTCTTCATTGACGACAACTTCGTTCACCGATTCAAGACCAGGCAGATCGAACATCGTGTCGAGCAGAATGTCTTCCAGAATAGACCGCAGCCCACGCGCACCGGTCTTCCGCTCGATCGCACGTTTCGCGATGGCAGATAGCGCATCCTCGGTGAAGTTCAGCTTGGTATCTTCCAGCTCGAACAGACGCTGGTATTGCTTGACCAACGCGTTTTTGGGCTGCGTCAGGATCGTCACCAAAGCATCTTCGTCCAAGTCCTCAAGCGTTGCCAGAACCGGAAGACGGCCGACAAATTCGGGGATAAGGCCGAACTTCAGCAGATCCTCAGGCTCAAGATCGGTAAATATCTCGCCCACGCCCCGCGCATCGTTGTCACGCACATCGGCACCAAAGCCCATCGCAGATCCTTTGCCGCGTGCGGCAATAATCTTGTCGAGACCCGCAAAGGCACCACCGCAGATGAACAGGATGTTTGTGGTGTCCACTTGCAGGAATTCCTGCTGCGGATGCTTGCGCCCGCCTTGCGGCGGTACAGAAGCAACAGTGCCTTCCATCAGCTTCAGCAGCGCCTGCTGCACGCCCTCGCCCGAAACGTCACGTGTGATCGACGGGTTCTCTGACTTGCGTGTGATCTTATCGACTTCGTCGATGTACACGATTCCGCGCTGCGCCCGTTCAACATTATACTCGGACGACTGCAAAAGCTTGAGAATGATGTTTTCGACATCCTCGCCCACATAACCGGCTTCGGTCAGCGTGGTGGCGTCCGCCATGGTGAACGGCACATCCAGAATGCGCGCCAGCGTTTGGGCCAGCAACGTCTTGCCACAGCCGGTGGGGCCGATCAGCAGGATGTTGGATTTCGCAAGTTCGATATCGCCGCCTTTTTGGGCGTGGTTCAAACGCTTGTAGTGATTGTGCACCGCAACAGACAACACGCGTTTGGCCGTTGCCTGACCGATCACGTAATCGTCCAGAACCTCGCAGATGTCCTTCGGTGTCGGAACACCGTCCGTCGCCTTAAGGCCGGACGCTTTTGTCTCTTCGCGGATGATATCCATACACAGCTCGACACATTCATCACAGATGAACACTGTCGGGCCTGCAATCAGCTTTCTCACCTCATGCTGGCTCTTGCCGCAGAAGCTACAATAAAGCGTGTTTTTGCTATCACCGCTGGAAGTATTGGCCATGTCAGCCCTTTCAGGTCTGTCGTGAATTTTACAGCACCAAAGGCGCTGCCATGTTTCCTGCCCAGAACACTAAGGCAGTGCCTTGGACGCTACAATCGCAAAATGGCAGCGTCCGAGGACTTGGTTACTTGTCGCCCTTGCCCTTTTTAGGGGTATCAGGGTCATCCGCCTTGCCGCGGCTCTCGACGATCTCGTCGATGTGGCCCCATTCCTTGGCTTCTTCGGGTGACATCCATGTGTCACGGTCCAGCGCGCGCTGCACGGTTTCATAGTCCTGACCGGAGTGTTTTACATAGAGCTGGTACATCCGTTCACGCGTCTTCTCGATGTGGCGTGCAGAGATCAGTATATCCGCTGCCATACCCTGAGACCCGCCTGAAGGCTGGTGCACCATCACTTCGGCATTGGGCAGCGCAAACCGCATCCCCGGCTCACCACCAATCGCGATAACAGAGCCCATGGACGCCGCCATGCCGCAAATCAGCGTTGAAACTTTGGGACGGATGTACTGCATGGTGTCATAGATCGACAGGCCTGCCGTCACTTCACCACCCGGAGAGTTGATGTACATGCTGATTTCCTTGGACGGGTTTTCCGCCTCAAGGTGCAACAGCTGTGCAACGACCAGATGGCTCATACCGCTGTGAATAGGGCCGTTGATGAAAATGATCCGTTCTTTCAGCAGGCGCGAAAAGATATCGTAGGCCCGTTCGCCACGGCTGGTTTGCTCAACCACCATCGGCACGAGGTTCATAAATGTCTGGTGTGAATCGGTCATGATGTTTGCCTGTATTTGTGTTCGCGGGACCATACCCGATAAACTGTTATCATCAGATTAGTCGTGTGAGGGTGGAGCTTCAAGGGGGGCAGCGCCCTTGAAATCAGCGGTTGTTTGACAGGGCCACCGCCCTATCTCGCCGGTATGACCGATGCACTGACACAATTCCCGCCAACATTGACCGAAGCCCGCAAGCGTCTGGCACAGTTTGTACCGCACGCCGGTGTCGAATACGCACGATTGCGCAACTTTGATCACGGCCCCGGCGCGCATGACCACGTGTCGGTGCTGTCGCCTTACATCAGGGCGCGACTACTGGATGAGACGGCAGTTACCCGCGCTGTTTTGGCGCAGCATACAACCGCTGAGGCCGACAAGTTTCTGGCGGAGGTTTTCTGGCGCACCTACTGGAAAGGCTGGATTCAGCAACGGCCAACAGTGTGGGATCAATACCTCCATGATCTCAACCGCTTGCGCGATGACGTGCAATCTCAGGCGGGTCTGCGCGCGCGGTGGGAAGAAGCCTGTCTTGGCCAGACCGGTATCGCCCCGTTCGACGCATGGGCGCATGAACTTGTCAGCACTGGTTATCTGCACAATCACGCGCGCATGTGGTTTGCTTCGATCTGGATATTTACGTTGCAATTGCCGTGGCAACTCGGTGCAGACTTTTTTCTCAGGCATCTGCTCGATGGCGATGTGGCCGTCAACACGCTTAGCTGGCGTTGGGTCGCAGGCATCCAGACCCGTGGCAAAACCTATCTGGCGCAACCGGACAACATCGCGAAATTCACAGGCGGCCGGTTTGAAAGTGTAACAGGTCTTGCCAGTGAGGCGCCCCCGATTGACGCGCCTGAACCTCCTGCAATCGTGCCCTTACAACCCAGTGATCCCCTGCCCCTCCCTGCACGCTACGGCATCCTTCTTCACGGCGAGGATATCGACCTTCCTCGTATGCTCCGACATGCGTCCGAACCTGTAGCGATCGCCTATAGCGAGACGACAGACCGTCACAGCCCATGGACTATGGCACCCCACGTCGCGACCTTCCGGCTTGAAGCGGCAAGGTCCGTGCTGCCGGATGGCGTGACCCTGGATGTGCTCGCTGATGCGCAGGCGATCAGTCGGTGGGCGCAGTTACACAGGCTCGAACAGATTGTAGCACCCTATGCCCCGACCGGGCCGGCCCGTCAGGCGCTGGATGTATACGAGGCGCTACAAGATGGCGTCCCACTCAGCCTTTATCGCCGGTCTCTGGACAGCACCGCGTGGCCGAAGGCAACCAAAGGGTTCTTCCCCTTCCGCAAACACATTCCCGACCTCATCGCGACCTTCGGGCAATAGCCTTTGAAACGATAGCCCGTGTCGTGGTGCTTGCATTGAACCATAGTCTAAAACACGGCTGTTCTGCGGCGAAGGAATAGTGTCACAATTGTTTAACAGACTCAGTCCAGACCAGCGCCGATACAAACCGCAGCCTTGGGGAGCCACGCATGAACCGCAAAGATATCCTGAACGATCCGACCATTGGAAACAAAGCAGAAGCCTTTGAAGCCTTCGATGATATTCCAACAAATCCAAACTTGTCGCGCACCATCGGCGACGTCATCAACGCACGTTATGGCCGTCGCGACGTGCTTCGCGGGATGCTTGGCGTATCGGCGACGACTGCGCTCTTTGGGACATCCGCAATGATCGCGCCCAATGCCGGCCAAGCGGCCAGCGCCAGTCGCTATGTCTTTGACGAACTCGCCGCAGGGAACGACGAAACACACCATGTGGCAGATGGCTATGACGCGCAGATCCTGTTGCGTTGGGGCGATCCGATCACGGCGGACGCGCCCGAGTTTGATGTGATGAACCAGACGGCCGAGGCGCAGCTGAAGCAGTTCGGCTACAACAATGACTATGTGGGCTTTGTCTCACTGAACGACGAAGGCACACACGGCCTGCTATGCGTCAACCACGAATACACCAACGAAGAAGTGATGTTCCCCGGTCTTGGCCGTCAGGATCGGGACGGTTTCAAAGGCATGACGCCCGAGCTAATCGACATCGAGATGGCCGCGCATGGCGGCTCCGTGGTCGAGATCACCCGCGATGATGCGGGAAAATGGTCCGTTGTGCGCGATGGCAAAATGAATCGCCGCATCACGCCGCTGGACACGGCAATGACGCTAAGCGGTCCTGCCGCAGGTCATGACCGGATGAAAACCAATGATGACCCTGCAGGCATGAATGTGATCGGGACACTGAACAACTGTGCTGGCGGCATGACGCCTTGGGGTACATGGTTGATGGCCGAGGAGAACTTTCACGGCTATTACTGGACCGATACGCTGGACAGCGAAGGCAAGCCAGACCTGACCGGTCACAGCGATGCCGCCTCTAAAAAGCGCTACGGTGTGCCAGGCATGTGGTACAACTGGGGCACGCGCCACGACCGTTTCAACATCGACCGTGAACCTAATGCGCCGAACAAATTCGGCTGGGTGGTCGAGGTCGATCCGATGGACCCGACGTCCACCCCGATCAAACGCACCGCCTTGGGTCGGTTCCGCCACGAGGGGGCCGAAACAACGGTCAGCAGTGATGGCAAACTTGTGGTCTATATGGGCGACGACAACCGCTTCGATTATCAGTACAAATATGTCTCTGACGGATCGGTTTCGGAAGTTGCTGCCGAAAACAGCAATTTGCTGGATGAGGGCACGCTCTACGTGGCGCGTTTTGACGAAGATGGCACGGTTGCATGGTTGCCGCTGATACACGGCCAAGGGCCCCTCACCGCTGAAAACGGGTTCAACGATCAAGGCGATGTGATGATTGACACCCGCCTCGCTGCCGATCTGCTGGGTGCCACACCTATGGACCGCCCCGAAGACGCGCAACCGCGCGGTGATGGCACGGCCTATATCATGCTTACCAACAACACGCGGCGCAAACCCGATGATGTGAATGCAGCAAACCCGCGCGCGGACAGCAGCTTTGGTCATATCATCGAGGTCAAAGAGGATGGCGGCAATCATGCTGCAACCTCCGGCACATGGTCGATTCTTGTGAAATGCGGCGATCCGAACATCTCCGAGGTTGGTGCGCAGTGGAACCCCGAAACCTCCCAGAACGGCTGGTTCGGCTCTCCCGACAACTGTGCCTTCGACGCAGACGGACGCCTGTGGATTTCTACGGATCAGGGATCGAACTGGGGCAAAACCGGCAAATCCGACGGCCTCTATGCACTTGAGACCGAAGGCGAAGCACGTGGGACCTCAAAGCTGTTCTTCCGCTGCCCCGTCGGCGGCGAGATGTGCGGCCCCTACTTCACCGACAACGGTGAGACCCTGTTCCTTGCGGTCCAGCACCCGGGCACCGATGGCACCAAGGACCTGCCGGGCTTCGAGCGCAACTCGACCTTCGAAGATCCTGCAACGCGCTGGCCTGATTTCGACCCCGCAATGCCGCCACGGCCATCCGTGCTGGTGGTGACAAAGACGGGCGGCGGCAAGATCGCCGTTTAGGCATAGACGATTAAAAGACTAATGGCCCCGCCACATAGGCGTGCGGGGCCATTCTTGATTACAGGATCGCCAGCTTTGTTGAGTGCCTGACGCCCGAATGCTCGCTTAACGGCTCAAGCAGCTGAGGAATTCACCCGCAAGCGCGTCAATCGTCCCAAGATAGTGATCAGGCCCAAGGGGCAAATCGCTCCCCATCGGATCAAGCGTGGCTGCTTTGAAGTCCAAGCCTTCCGTGACCAGCGTAATCATGCGTGTGTTGTTCTGCGGCTCTGAGAAAGCGCAGGTTGCACCGCTGGCCGAAATAGCGGCTTTCAGGTCCGCAATCCTTGCAGCACCGGGTTCTGACGCATCACTAGGCGCAATCGCGAGCGGTTCGCTCAGATCATACGCTTTTTCGAAGTACTGAAATGCATCGTGCAACACGATGTAGCGCTGGTCGGAAACCTCTGACAATGGACCCGTCCACTTGACTGAAAAAGCGGTTACTTCCTCGGCAAAGCTTGCAAGATTAGCGGCATACTTTTCTTTGTTCTCTGGATCGAGCGCCGAAAGCTGGTCGGTAATGGATTCGGCCCAGATCACGCCGACCGAAGGATCAAGCCACCCGTGAGGGTCGACCACATGATCGCTGTGGTCATGGGCATGGTCGGCTTTGTCTTCGTCATGTTTGTCATGATCATCGTGACCGTCTTCGTGATCCTCATGATCGTCGTGGCCATCATGACCGACATGGTCCTTATCGTGATCGTCGTGGTCATCGTGACCATCATGTTCCTCGTCGTGACTGTCGTGATCGTCATCGTGGGCGTCCTCTAAGGAGACAGACAAGCCAACCCGTGCAGGCAGCGCTGTTGCCTGATCCAACAAGGCCATTTGCACGGATTGATCCGCAAGGTTCTCGACGGCATCTTCAAGCCACGGGGTCAGTTCCGGCCCCACCCAAACAAAAAGCTCCGCCTTCGACAGCATCCGCGCCTCGGACGGGCGCATGGCATAGCTGTGCGGCGAGGCCGTGGGTGGCAGCAAAAGCTCGGGAGAACCGACACCATCCATAATACGGGCCACCAGCCCGTGAACGGGCGCGATATCCACGACGACGCGTGGCACCTCGGCCCACCCCATTGTTGGCACAGCACAGAAGACAAAAAACAAGCGACGCATCACAATCCCCATAAATGTTATAGTATTACAGTTGCTACCCTGAATGTTATAACATATCAATACGCGAAACTGGAGAAACTCGTGTCAACCATCGGATTTGAACCGCATGATCACCGGCACTGCGTAAAAGATACGCTGTCGGAGGCGGAAAAACACTGTGCTGAAAAAGGTTTGAGGCTGACAGCTGTTCGCCGCAGAGTGCTTGAAATTTTGCTTGCCCATCACCGCGCCTTGGGTGCCTACGATGTATTGGGCACGCTTTCTGCAGAGGGCTTGGGCACACAACCACCTGTCGCCTACCGTGCGCTCGACTTTCTCGTAAAAGCCGGATTTGCGCATAAAATCGAAGCGTTGAACGCCTATATAGCCTGTGCGCATCTGGGCGCGTGCCAGACACCGGCTTTTCTCATCTGCACCGACTGCAAGTCTGTCGCCGAAACCGATACGCAACCTGCATCGGGCCGTCTGGTAGACGCGGCAAAGGCTGCGGGCTTTGTCATCAAACGCACGGTCATTGAAGCCGAAGGGCTTTGCCCGAATTGTCAGGAGCCCCCCGCGTGAGCCTCATTTCGACCAAGGGCCTGACGCTCGGTTACGGCAAGACCACCGTGCTGAGCAACGTCACCATGTCAATTAACGCGGGCGAGATTGTCACAATCGTCGGCCCGAACGGGTCAGGCAAATCAAGCCTGCTGCGCGCGTTGATAGGCGCGCTGCGCCCCGCGAAGGGGACGGTTCACCGCGCGCCGGGATTGCGCATCGGCTACGTGCCGCAAAAGCTGCAGATCGACGCGACGCTGCCCCTCACCGTGCAAAGGTTCCTGAACCTGCCCAAGCGCCAGACTGCGGCAGATGTAAGCGATGCACTGGATCGCGCCGGTGTTCCCGAGCTTAAAGAAGCGCAAATGTCATCATTGTCAGGCGGTCAGTTCCAGCGTGTTCTACTGGCACGGGCGTTGTTGGCCAAGCCTGACATCCTTATTCTGGATGAAGCCACGCAGGGGTTGGATCAACCCGGTGCTGCGGCTTTCTATCGGCAGATTGAGGCGGTGCGCCGCGATCTGGGTGTGGCGGTTCTGATGGTCAGCCATGACCTGCATGTGGTGATGGCCGCATCAGATCGCGTGATGTGCCTAAATGGCCATGTGTGTTGCGAAGGTGCGCCTGATATTGTCGCAGATGCGCCTGAGTACCGCGCCCTGTTCGGGACGGGCACCAAAGGGACCCTGGCGCTTTACCGACACCATCACGACCATGACCACGATCATCAACATGCGCATGGTCACGAGCACGAGAACGGACACACCCACTGATGTTAGATGATTTCATGATCCGGGCCGCGCTCGCAGGTCTGGGCGTGGCCCTCGCAGCCGCACCTTTAGGCTGTTTTGTGGTCTGGCGCCGGATGGCCTACTTTGGCGATGCCACCAGTCATGCCGCACTTTTGGGCGTGGCCCTTGCACTAGCGACCGACCTGCCCGTCCTTGCCGGTGTGATGCTTGTCGCGCTGGCCATGGCCCTGATTGTCAGCGGGTTGTCTGACAGACAGGTAAGCGCTGACGCGCTGCTGGGCGTTCTGGCGCATGCGGGCCTTGCGATGGGACTTGTGGCGGTGTCACTTGTACCGGGACAACGGGTTGACCTTTCGGCATATCTTTTTGGCGATATTCTGGCGGTGTCGAAGACAGACGTCGCTGTAATCTGGGGCGGTGCCGCGCTTGTTATCGTGCTGCTGTTGTCACGATGGCAGGCGCTGTTGACCGCTACGCTCAACCCGGATCTGGCGACCGCATCTGGTGGTAATCCGCGCCGTGAACAGCTGGTTCTGACGCTAGCGCTTGCTCTTACCGTTGCTGTGGCACTTAAGGTCGTGGGCGCATTGCTGATCGCGGCTATGCTTATTATCCCCGCCGCCGCTGCCCGCCCCTTCGCCCGCACGCCCGAAGGCATGGCAATCTGTGCCGCAGTTCTTGGCTCAATCGCCATCGGTGCTGGCCTCTCGGCCTCCTACATCTATGACACGCCAACCGGGCCAAGCATCGTCGTCGCAGCGGCATTTCTTTTCGCGCTATCGACAGCGGCTTCCCCGCTTTTGCGGTCGAAGTAGGACGTAACTCGACCGCTCATGGCGTTAACCTAAAACTTGAAGGTAAGGCGTTAACTATCTGTTAACAAAAACCATTCAAGTGACGCGACCGCGCACCTTGTAGGCCTCATCATCCCAAAGACGGTTCTCCATTACATCACGGATGATCTTGACTGCCGCGGTGACGTCACTGCTATCAAGATATAAAGGTGTAAATCCGAAACGCATGATATCCGGCGCACGGAAGTCGCCGATCACACCCCTGTCGATCACAGCCTGCATCGCCGCATAGCCATGCTCGAACCGGAACGACACCTGCGAGCCACGTTGCTTCGCCTCGCGCGGGCTGGCCAGAGAAAGCTGCGGCACATCACGCTCGACCTCTTCGATGAACTGTTCCTGCAACGCAATAGATGCCGCGCGGACATCCGACATGGCTATCCCATCCCAGACTTTCATCGCTTCATCCAAAGCCGCCATTTGCAACACCGGCGGTGTGCCGACGCGCATCCGCTCGATCCCTTGCGCGGGCTTATAATGCAGATCAAAGTCAAAAGGGCTGGCATGGCCCAACCATCCACTAAGCGCTGGTTCTGCCGTGTCCGCCAAATCGGGGCGCACATAGATAAACGCAGGCGCACCGGGCCCGCCATTCAGATATTTATAGGTACATCCCACCGCAAATTCGCAGTTCGCCGCCGCCAGATCGACGGGAATCGCACCGGCGGAATGCGCCAGATCCCATACCATCACAGCACCTGCTGCATAGGCCATCTCCGTGACTGCCTTCATGTCATGCATGCGACCCGTGCGGTAATCGACCTCGGTCAGCATCACAACAGCCACATCATCATCGATGGCACCCGCTACGTCTTCGGGCGCCACAGTCCGAAGCTCATAGTCTTGACCCAACAGACCTACCAGCCCCTCGGCCATGTAAAGGTCACTGGGGAAATTGCCATTGTCGCTGAGGATCACGCGGCGGTCAGGGCGCATTTTCAGCCCCGCGGCCAGTGCCTGATATACCTTGACTGACAGCGTGTCGCCCATCACCACCGACCCTGCCTCAGCCCCGATAAGCCTGCCGACACGTGTTCCGATATCCGTAGGTTGTGCCATCCAGCCGGCTTTGTTCCAGCCCCGGATCAGCATCTGCGCCCATTCCTCGTTCATCACTTGAGCCAACCGCTCGGGCACGGATTTGGGCATCGGACCCAATGAGTTTCCATCAAGGTAGATCACACCTTCCGGCATGATGAAGTCTTCTTTTTTCAGAACGTTAGACACCTACAAGGCTCCTCTGACATGCCATAATTCGGGAAACAGCTCGACATCGAGCATCTTGCGGAGATAGCCCACACCAGAGGTGCCGCCAGTGCCCCGCTTGAAACCGATAATCCGCTCTACTGTGGTCACGTGGTTAAAGCGCCAGCGGCGGAAGTAATCCTCCAGATCGACCAGCTTTTCGGCCAACTCGTAAAGCTCCCAATGGGTTGTGGGATCTTCATAAACTTTTTGCCACAAATCCTGCACGTCCTTATCTGCCTGCCAGTCGCCCTCGCTCGGCCTACCTGCCAGTGACGGCACGTTCAGGCGCGTGCACAGGATGTCGATTGCCACCTGATACAAACTGGGCTGCGCCAACTCTGCACTCAGTGCTTCAAATGCAGCGGGCTTGTGCTTGTGCAGCTTCATCAGAGCACCGATACGGTTGCCCAGCAGATATTCCACCAGCCGGTACTGATGGGACTGAAAACCGGAAGAATTACCTAAAGACGGGCGGAACGCTGTGTATTCGCTTGGCGTCATAGTACGCAGCACATCCCATGCGGAATTGAGCTGCTCGAATATACGGGCGACACGGGTCAACATTTTGAAAGCCGATTGCAGATCGCCCGCCAACATGACGCGGCGCGCGGCCTGTAGTTCATGGATCGCAAGCCGCATCCACAGCTCAGAGGTCTGGTGCTGCACGATGAACAGCATCTCGTCATGGGCATCGGACAACGGATGTTGCGAGGACAAAATCGCGTCCAGCCCCAGATAGTCGCCGTAGGACATGTCCTTGGCAAAATCCATCTTCGCCCCTTTGGAGGCGTCTTCAAAGTCGCTCACGTTTCTTCTCTCAAAGCAAATCGCTGGATCTTGCCTGTCGCTGTCTTTGGCAACGCCTCGATAAAGCGGATGTCGCGGGGGTATTTGTAAGGCGCAATGGTCGCCTTCACATGATCCTGAAGCTCTTTGACCAATGCCGCATCGCCGGACCTCCCGTCCATGAGAACCACATGTGCCTGAACGATCGACCCACGATCAGGGTCAGGGGCTGCTACCACGCCGCATTCACTGACCGCAGGATGCGCGAGCAAAGCGGCCTCCACTTCGGGTCCGGCGATATTGTAGCCTGCGCTGATAATCATGTCGTCATTGCGGGCCGCAAAGTGCAGATAGCCGTCTTCATCCATGGTGAAACTGTCGCCGGTGATATTCCAGCCATCCAGCACGTAATTCTTTTGCCGGTTGTCACCCAGATAGCGACATCCGGTCGGGCCGCGCACCGCGAGGCGTCCAACCTCACCGCGTGGCACCTCTGCGCCATTATCATCGATGATTTTTGCCTCATAACCTGTCACCGGCTTTCCGGTGCAGGCAGCGCGGTGATCATCGAACCTGTTAGAGACGAAAATATGCAGCATCTCGGTCGCGCCGATCCCGTCCAGCATCGGCTTACCCGTCTTGGCCTGCCAATCGTGATAGACAGGCGCTGGCAACGTCTCACCCGCGCTAACCGCAGCGCGAAGTGATGACAGGTCCGCGCCCTCCTCCATCGCCTGCAACATTGCACGATAAGCGGTGGGGGCCGTGAAACAGACGGTCGCTTTGAATTTCTCGATGATCTCGATCATGTTGGGCGGGCTGGCAGTTTCAAGCAGGGTCGCAGCCGCGCCGAAGCGCAATGGAAATACCGCAAGGCCGCCAAGACCAAAGGTAAAGGCAAGTGGCGGAGAGCCGATAAAGACATCATCCGGCGTCACCTGCAGCACTTCGCGTGCATAACCGTCCGCGATAATCAGCAAATCACGGTGAAAGTGCATCGTCGCTTTGGGGTTGCCTGTCGTGCCAGAGGTGAACCCGAGCAGCGCCACGTCATCTTGTGACGTTTCAACCGCATCGAACCGCACCGGCTTTTCAAGCGCCAGCCGGTCCAGCTCGGCATCGTGATTGCTGGTGCCGTCGAAACCAACCACGGTTTTCAGATACTTCGATGTTTTGGCGCAAAGCGTCATCTCGTCCATCAGGCGTGTGTCACAAAGCGCGTGACTGATCTCGGCCTTATCGACAATCGCCGTCAATTCGCCTGCGCGCAGCATCGGCATGGTGTTCACCACAACCGCACCCGCCTTGGTCGCCGCCAACCAACAGGCCACCATGGCCGGATTATTGGCAGAACGGATCAGCACGCGGTTGCCCGGCTTCACCCCAAGGTTTTCGACCATGGCTGCCGCCAGCTTGTTGGTCCAATCGGCAAGCTCCTTATAGGTGCGCCTGCGGCCGTTGCCGATCAATGCCGTGTGATCGCCAAATCCATTTTCGACCATCTTATCAGTCAGTTCGACGCCGACGTTCAGACGGTCCGGATAGTCAAACCCTTCCAACAACAGATCAGGCCAAAGCCCCACATCTGGTAGGTTATCACGTGAAAAACTGTCCGTATGCGCCGATGGTCCCAGCATCATCTTGCTCCCAGAGTTTGCCTTGCAATCACAACACGCTGCACGTCCGATGCGCCTTCATAAATGCGCAAAGCACGGATTTCACGGTAGAGGCTTTCGACCATCTGCCCGTGCCGCACCCCGTCACCGCCATGCAGCTGTACCGCGCGGTCGATGACCAACTGCGCGTGGTCCGTGGCAAACAGCTTCGCCATCGCCGCTTCTCTCGTTACACGGGGCGCGCCCGAATCCTTGGCCCAAGCAGCACGGTATATCAGCAAGGCCGACGCATCCACATCGACCGCCATATCCGCGATATGACCTTGCACCATCTGCAAGTCACTCAAGGGTGCGCCCTGCACCTTGCGTGTCGTGACGCGGTCTATGGCCTCGTCCAGCGCACGGCGTGCAAAGCCCAACGCAGCCGCAGCAACGGTTGAGCGGAAAACGTCGAGAACCGACATCGCAATGCCAAAGCCCCTTCCCGCTTCGCCGATCAATGCAGAGCCGGGTATTTTGACGCCGTCGAAATGCAACGTTGCGAGCGGATGCGGTGCGATCACTTCCAACCGTTCTTCAACCTTCAGGCCCGGTGTATCCGCAGGTACGATAAAGGCGGACAGTCCCTTGGCCCCCGGTGCCTCTCCGGTTCTGGCAAAGACGGTGTACACATCCGCAATCCCGCCATTCGAAATCCATGTTTTGCGCCCGTCGAGTACAAAGCCGTTGCCATCGGTGCTGGCTGTCATAGTGGAATTTGCCACGTCAGACCCGGATTGCGGCTCGGTCAAAGCGAAAGCCGAGATGGCCGCGCCACTGCGGGTCTTGGGCAACCATTCCTCCTGCTGCTCTGCCGTACCGAAAAGGGAAATCGCACCGGTTCCAAGGCCCTGCATCGCAAAAGCGAAATCGGCCAAACCGTCATGTCGGGCCAGCGTCTCACGGATCAGACAAAGCGACCTTACGTCAAGCTTTTCGCCCTCCATTGCGCCCGAATGCCGAAGCCAACCGCCGTCTCCCAACATCGCGACCAGCGACCGGCACGCCGCATCCGTATCGCTATGATCCACGGACGACAGCTGCGCCCCTGCCCAGACATCCAACGCATCCGCCAACTCGCGGTGCCGGTCCTCAAAAAACGGCCAGCTCAGAAAACTTCTGTCAGACATCGTGCGCTCCCTCTGGCCTCACACGGCCAATAAACTCAATCCCGCAGCCAGCCATGCTCAATCCCCCTCGAAAACGGGGCGTTCCTTGGCCACAAATGCCTTATAAGCCCGCTCGAAATCGCCGGTTTGCATACATATGGCCTGCGCCTGCGCTTCAGCCTCAATCGCTTGCTCAATGGACATCGACCATTCCTGTGCCAGCATGGTTTTGGTCATCATATGCGCAAAGTTCGGACCCGCCTGAATTTGTTTCGCCAACTTTAAGGCGTCCGCGTCCAGATCATCTGATGAAACCAGCCGGTTAAAGAAGCCCCAACGTTCGCCTTCCTCGGCGCTCATGGATCGGCCGGTATAAAGCAGCTCGGCCGCGCGCGTCTGACCAATAATGCGTGGCAGGATGGCACAGGCCCCCATATCGCATCCAGCAAGGCCAACACGCGTGAAGAGAAATGCGGTCTTGGCTTCGTGAGTGGCAACCCGCAGATCAGATGCCATGGCGATGATCGCACCGGCCCCGACACAGATCCCGTCAACTGCAGCAATCACCGGTTTGCCGCAGTTCACAATCGCCTTGACCAGATCACCGGTCATGCGGGTGAAATTCAGCAGCTCTTTCATGTTCATGCGCGTCAAAGGGCCAATAATATCATGCACATCGCCGCCAGAGCTGAAGTTGCCGCCGTTGGATGCAAAGACAACCACGTCTACGTCGTCGGCATATACCAGATCGCGAAACCAGTCGCGCAGCTCGGCATAGCTGTCAAAGGTCAGCGGGTTCTTGCGGTCAGGCCGGTCGAGCCGAACGGTCGCGATTCCGTCTTCGATCTCGCACAGAAAGTGTTTCACATCGTCACGCATGGGCGTCTTCCTTTGTTGTCGCAGGCTGCGCGTCACCGGCAGCGGCATATTCCTGTAGCCGTTCGGCCATAAACCGGGCCTCTTCGGGGCTTACCCCGCTCAAGATATCGTTGATCCAGTTTTCATGGGCTTTGGCCTGACCTTCGAATTCCACGCGTCCCGCTTCTGTCAGGCGCAGTACGATGGCGCGGCGGTCACCGGGGACCGCAACGCGCTCGACCAACCCCTCATCGCTGAGCCGGTCGGCGATGCCTGTCACGTTTCCATTGGAAACGCGCAGGACACCCGAGAGCTGGCTCATCTTCAGCCCGTCAGGATGACGGGACAGGGCCGACATCACGTCAAAGCGCGGCAGGGTCGTATTGTGATCCCGACGCAGCTTTTCACGCAAATCGTTCTCGATGCCGCGCACGACTTTCAACAGCCGAAGCCATAGTCGCACACGGTCTTTTGCGGCTGTCATATCTCGCCGCCCGAGACCACCATGTCGTGACCGTTGATCATGGATGCTTCAGGGGACGCCAGAAAGCGGACCGCTGCGACAACCTCGTCGCAGGTGATCATGCGCCGCATGGGGTTATTGCCCACCAGCATTTTTTCGGCTTTCTCGCGGTCTACTTCCATCCGCTTCATCACATTACGTATCGCACCATCAGCCATCGCAGTGTCGACGAAACCGGGACATACCGCGTTACAGGTCACACCGGTTTTCGCCACTTCGACAGCAAGGGAGCGGACCAGGCCCAACACGCCGTGCTTCGCAGCCGCATAGGCGGCGAGGTTCGCGCCACCTTTCAAGCTGGCAATAGACGCCATCGCGATCAATCGCCCGCCCGGCTGCATGCCCTGCTGCAACGCGGCACGGAAGGTCAGGAACACACCTGTCAGGTTCACCGCCATCGTGTCATTCCAGACCTGTGTCGTCATTTGCGCGACCGGTACGGAAAAGCCCGCGCCCGCATTCGCCACAACCACATCGTAAGACTGGTCAAAGAGCGCATTCACCGATGCCTCGTCTGTCACATCAAGCTGCAGACACCGCATGTCGGTATCGCCTTTTGTTTCCTCCAGCGCGTCCATCCGGCGTCCCGCGATAGTGACCTTGTCACCTCTTGCGGCGAAATCACGTGCGCAAGCCTGTCCGATACCCGAACCGCCGCCTGTCACCAAAACCTGTCTCATACTTTCTCCATTTCTGCGGCCCTGTCGGCCAGCCGCCACATCTGATCGCGGCCCGCTTCATAGGGCAAGGGCCACTTGGCGTGTCTGTCACCGATTGCAGCGCCTTCACGTAACGTCCAATAGGGATCGGCCAGATGGGGACGCGCGAGGCAGACCAGATCGGCCCGTCCGGCCATCAGAATCGAATTGACGTGATCGGCCTCATAGATATTGCCGACTGCCATCGTCTTGATGCCGCCCTCGTTCCTGATCCGGTCCGAGAACGGTGTCTGGAACATGCGGCCATAAACCGGCTTGCCCTCGGTCGAAGTCTGACCGGCTGACACATCGATGATGTCCGCGCCTGCGGCCTCGAACATCGCGGCAATTTTCACTGCTTCTTCGGGTGTCACACCATCATCGCCGGCCCAATCGCTGGCAGATATGCGGACAGACATAGGTTTGTCTGCTGGCCAGACCGCGCGCATAGCTGCAAAGACTTCCAAGGGATAGCGCATGCGGTTTTCAAGCGAGCCGCCAAATTCATCGTCCCGCGTGTTCGAGAGGGGCGAGATGAAAGACGAGATAAAGTACCCATGCGCCGCATGCAGCTCGATCATGTCAAAGCCTGCGCGGTCGGCCATTTCTGCCGATGCGACGAACTCATCGCGGATGCGGTCCATATCAGCGCGGGTTGCCGCGATCGGGGTGGCGTTTTCATCGGACCATGCGATGGCAGAGGCGGAATAGATCGGCCAGTTGCCTTCTGTCAAAGGCTTGTCCATGCCTTCCCACCCGATGCGCGTTGATCCTTTGCGACCTGCATGCCCGATCTGGCAGCAAATTTTTGCGTCAGTCTCGGCGTGGACGAAATCAGTCAGTCGTTTCCACGCCGCCTCGTGCTCGGGCGCGTAAAGTCCCGGACAACCCGGCGTGATGCGCCCGTCATCCGACACACAAGTCATCTCGGTGTAAACCAGCCCTGCACCGCCCTTGGCCCGTTCACCATAGTGGATGAGGTGCCAGTCCGTCGGCGTGCCCTCCACCGCTTTGTACTGCGCCATCGGGGATACCACGACGCGGTTTTCAAGCTTCATGTCGCGCAGCTGGAATGGTGCAAACATAGGTGCCCGCGCCGGACCGTTCGCCCCTGCGCCAGATTGCTCCATAAACCACTTTTCGGCGCTCGCCAGCCATGCAGGGTCGCGTTCACGCAGGTTTTCGTGGCTGATACGCTGTGACCGCGTCAGCATGGAATAATTAAGCTGCACGGGATCAAGGTCGAGATATCGCTCAACGTCCTCAAACCATTCAAGCGAATTGCGCGCGGCGGATTGCAGGCGCAATACTTCGAGCCGGCGGGCGTCTTCGTATTTCTCGAAGGCTTTGCTGATGTCATGCTCTGCATGTACATGATCCGCGAGCGAGATCGCCGATTCCAGCGCCAGCTTTGTCCCCGACCCAATCGAGAAGTGCGCCGTCGCCGCCGCATCCCCCAATAGCACAACATTTTCATGATGCCATGTTTCGCACAATACGCGCGGGAACTTGATCCAGGCCGAACCACGGATGTGGTTGGCATTGGTCATGAGGCTGTGGCCATCAAGGTGGTCTTTGAACACCTCTTCGCAGATCGCGATGGTTTCCTGCTGGGTGATGTCGCCAAAACCGTAATTATCAAACGTCTGCTGACTGCATTCGACGATGAATGTCGCTGTGTCATCGTCAAACTGATAGGCGTGCACCCAAAGCCAGCCTTTATCGGTTTTCTCAAAGATAAAGGTGAAGGCGTCGTCAAATTTCTGGTGCGTGCCAAGCCAGATGAACTGGCATTTTCGCACATCGACGTCTGGCTGGAAGGTGTCCTGAAACTCCATCCGCGTTTTGGAGTTCAGGCCATCACAGGCGACAACCAGATCATAGTCTTCCTGATAGGTGGACGCGGCCTGCACTTCCGTCTCAAATTGCAGATCGACGCCCAGCTCGCGCGCCCGCGCCTGAAGAATCATAAGGAGCCGTTTTCGCCCGATCCCGCAAAAGCCGTGACCGGAGCTCACTGTTTTCTGACCCTTGTAGATCAGCGCCATATCATCCCAATAGGCAAAGTTCTTGCGGATTTCAGCGGCTGAAACAGGATCGTTTGCTTCGAGGTTCTGAAGGGTTTCATCGGACAGCACAACGCCCCACCCAAAGGTATCATCGGGCTTGTTACGCTCCAGCACGACGACTTCGGCAGAGGGGTCGCGCAGCTTGAGCGAGATGCCAAAGTAAAGACCCGCAGGCCCGCCGCCCAGACAGATTGCACGCATTTCATTTTCCCCAAATCAATCACGTTACAGAGAGGCTAAGTGCAAAAACCTTATGCTTCAAGTGGGAATATTTTATATCTAAAGTAAATAGACGTGGATAGGACGCGACCCGCATGGCTGCGCCTTGAAAATAGGGGTTATCTGATCCGGAGCTCGCTTTGCGCGTCAAAAACCATGACGCGGCGTGGTTCAAACGCGATATCGACGGTATCGCCTTCGCGTGCGCGCTCGTCCCCGCGCTCTTCGCAGATTATCCGTTCGTCTGTGTGCGTACCCAAATGCAGATAGCTCACGCCGCCCAGCGCCTCTGACAGTTCTGCGTTCAGGCCACCCTGCCCGCGCTGCACCTCGATATGTTCGGGTCTGATCCCGATAATCACCTCGGTGCCTTCCATAGGCAGATTGACCTCGGGCATAACAGAACGTCCCAGCGCGGGCACCGCCACTGCGCCATCCATCACCTTGCCGTTCAGAAAATTCATCGCAGGGGAGCCAATGAAACCCGCCACAAAGCGGTTGTCGGGATCGCGGTAAAGCTCGAGCGGTGCGCCGACCTGCTCGATATGCCCCGCCCGCAGAACGACAATCTTGTCGGCCAGCGTCATTGCTTCGACCTGATCGTGGGTGACGTAGATCATCGTCGCGCCGATTTCCTTGTGCAGCCTTGCGATTTCAACGCGCATTTCGACGCGCAACTCCGCGTCCAGATTGGACAGAGGCTCATCAAACAGGAACACTTCCGGTCCACGCACAATCGCACGGCCAATCGCTACGCGCTGGCGCTGTCCACCGGACAGGTTTGCAGGCTTGCGCTTGAGGTAGTCATCCAGCTTGAGAATATCCGAAGCAGCTTTGACCTTTTTCTTGATCTCGGCCGACGGCACACCGTTCATCTTGAGACCGAAGCCCATGTTCTGCTCGACCGTCATATGCGGATAAAGCGCGTAGGTCTGAAACACCATCGCCACACCGCGCTCTGACGGGTCAGCCTTTGTGACATCCCGCGCACCAATATTGATCTGGCCTTCGGTGGTCTCCTCCAGCCCCGCAATCATGCGCAACAAGGTAGACTTGCCACAGCCAGAAGGGCCCACAAATACGCAAAACTCACCATCTTCGACTTCAAGGTCGATGCCGTGAATGACCTGAACCTCGCCATAGCGCTTAACGGTTCGTTGTAATGTTACGCCTGTCATCCTTCAGTCCCCGTTCGGTGTTGGTTCGTTTCTCGGCCGGTGCTGCGGGCCAGATGCGTTGGTGAGCGCCAGGTCTCCACATCAATCGCAATAGCAGTTGCCGCCCTTTGCAAATCAGGCACCAGCGCATCCAGTTTATCGTAGGTCATCTGAGGTGTTGCACCGGTTATGGACAGCCCGCCCAAAACAACGCCGCCCCCGGAAAGGATCGGCACACCAATGCAAATGATACCCGGCTCGTGTTCTTCGCGGTCATAGGCATGACCCCGCGCGACGATATTGCTCAGTTCTTCCACCACTGCCTCGGGAGAGGCCAGCGTTTGATCGGTGAAGATATGATAGCTTTGTTTTGCAAGTGCTTGTTGCTGCGCTGCGGGCGGCAGATAAGCGAGCATCGCCTTGCCGACACCTGTACAATAGGCCGGCCCGATCTTGCCCGCGTCCGAAAACATCTCGACCGGCTTGGCCGCGTTGCGCTTATCTACATACAGCACTTGCCCGTTGTCGAGTTGTGCCAGATGGACCGTCAGCCCGATCTTATGACTCAGCGCATCAAGATGGGGCCGCGCAATGGGGGCGATGCTGGTCTGGTTCCACGCGGCGTGGGCCAGGCGCACCAGACGGACACCGACGGAATATGTCTGATGATCGGGATCATATGCCAGAAGGCGTTGATTGGTCAGAGTCTGCAAGAACCGGTAAAGCGTGGCTTTTGGAAATGGGCTGGCCTCAAGCAGCGCGGCAAAGCGTACCGGACGGCCAAAGGCGGCCACCTGATCCAGCACATCCATCGCTTTTCCAACAGTGCCGTCACCCGACATTGCAATCCTCCCTCGTGCGCCACCCCTGCCACTTTTGCCGGACATTCGGACAGCAACACCACTTGACAACTCTGGCAGAGTCGGGTGTAGTTTTCAATATATAAAACCTTGTTTCAAATAATGGAACTAAATTCGATCTCGGGAGGATCACCATGATGTCACTGAAATCCAAGATGCTTGCTGTATTTGCGGGCACGACCATGTTGGCAGGCAGCGCCTTTGCCGACGGGCATTCAAAGCTGTCGGGCGATCTGGTGATCTTTTCCGACATGTCCAACCCTGCCCCGCGGGCAGTGATGGAAGGCATGGTCGAGCGTTTTGAGGAAATGCACCCCGACCTGAACATCCAGCTGACCGTGATCGACCGCGAAGCGTACAAAACCCAGATCCGCAACTTTCTGACAGCCGATGCGCCTGATGTGGCCAACTGGTATGCAGCCAACCGCATGCGTCCTTACGTGGATGCGGGCCTTTTCGAAGACGTATCCGACATCTGGGAAGGCACCATGAGCGAAGAGCTGGCATCCACCAAGGGTGCGATGACGCTGGATGGTAAACAGTGGGGCGTGCCTTACACGTACTACCAGTGGGGCGTGTACTACCGCAAAGACATCTACGAAGAGCTGGGGCTGTCCGAGCCGACAAACTGGGAAGAGTTCAAAGCCAACTGCCAGGCTGTAATCGACAGCGGCAAGAAATGTTTTACGCTTGGCTCAAAATTCCTGTGGACCGCTGCGGGCTGGTTTGACTACCTCAACATGCGCACCAACGGCTATCAGTTCCACGCGGATCTGACCGGCGGGAAGATCGAATGGACCGACGAGCGGGTGAAAGCAACCTTTGCCAACTGGAAAGAGCTGTTGGACATGGGTGCGTTCATTGACGACCACACCGCCTACAGCTGGCAGGAATCGCTGCCCTTCATGACCAATGGCGACGCGGCTGCGATCCTGAAAGGCAACTTTGCTGTGGCACCATTGCGTGAAGCGGGTCTGGATGACAGCAAGCTGGACTTCCACCAGTTCCCTGCCATCAATGGCGATGTCGAATTGGCCGAAGACGCGCCGACCGATACTTTCCACATTCCCGCCAATGCGCAGAACAAGGACAACGCCAAGGCGTTCCTGAAGTTCGTGACCTCTGCGGAAAACCAGACACTGATTAACGCGGGCGATGCGCTTGGCCAGTTGCCGGTGAACAACAAATCTTCTGTGGATGATGACAAGTTCCTGCAAGAAGGCTTTGACATGCTGTCGAACAACTCGACCGGCGGCGTTGCACAGTTCTTTGACCGTGACGCCCCTGCCGAGATGGCCAAAGTGGCGATGGAAGGCTTTCAGGAATTCATGGTCAAGCCGGACGAGCTGGACCGCATTCTTGGCAAGCTGGAGCGCGCACGCGGTCGCATTTACAAGTAAAGCTCAAGCGGTGCGCCCTGAGATCGGGGCGCACCGCAGCGGTGCATATCAAGTGCACCTCCCCCACCGTCTGCCGTCATCTGTAGACCTGTCGCACCCTGACCTGAGGAACACCCATGTCAGACCCCACACTCAGCCGCAGTTTCTGGCACCGCAACCAGCAGACGCTGGCCCCGTGGTTGTTTTTGGCACCGGGCATTCTGTTCTTTGTGTTCTACGTGGTCTATCCGGTTTTCCAGTCCTTCAACCTGTCGCTTTATGAATGGGATGGTTTGGGGGCCAAGGAATATGTGGGCCTGCGCAACTACGAAGACCTCTATTACGAATACATCGACCGCGATGCGTTTTATACCGCGCTCAAGAACAATGTCATCTGGCTATTTCTCTACCTGTTAGCCATCCCCGCCGGTCTGTTCATTGCGCTCTTTCTGAACCAGACGGTGACGGGCATTCGCCTCTATAAATCGCTGTTCTTTTTCCCATTCGTGATCAGCCAGGTCGTTGTCGGTCTTGTTTTCACGTGGTTCTATGATCCTGCTTTTGGATTTCTGAACGTCTTTCTGGGTTGGTTTGGGGCGGGTCCCATCAACATGCTCGGTGATGAGAAATACGTCACTTACGGCGTGATCATTGCGGGCCTCTGGCCACAGACCGCCTATTGCATGATCCTTTACCTGACGGGGCTGAATGCCGTGAACCCCGAACAAATCGAAGCGGGCCGTCTGGACGGTGCCAAGGGGTTGCGCATGCTGTGGCATGTGGTGCTGCCGCAATTACGCCCTGCGACTTTCATCGCCTTCGTGGTCACCATCATCGGCGCACTGCGGTCATTCGACCTGATCTCGATCATGACCAGCGGCGGGCCATTCGGGTCAAGCCGCGTGCTGGCCTATTACATGTTCGAGGTCGCGCTGTCTGAGTACGGTTTCCGCATGGGATATGGTGCGGCCATTGCGGTTGTTCTGTTCGGCATCATGATGGTCTTTATCGCCTATTTCCTGTGGTCCATGTACCGCGAGGAAAAACGATGATGACCCGCAGCGACATTGATCGCATTTGCGCCGCTTTCCCCGGTGCGACAGAGGCCCATCCACCCGAGCTTGTCAGCTGGAAGATCGGGGGCAAGATGTTTGCCTGTTTTGGTGGCGACGGAGAGATGAACGGCGTGTCAGTCAAGACCGACAGCACAGACACTGCCGCGATGCTTATTGAGGCGAGCGCAGCTGTGCGCGCGCCCTATTTCCACAAATCATGGGTGAGACTGCCGTTCGACAGCAGTGACACCGAAGAAGCACGCCACCGGTTGGCAGTAAGCTACGACATCGTCCGCGCTAGCCTGCGCAAGTCGGACCGCGATGCCCTACCGGTAAGGGAGGCAATCTAATGTTCCCCACTCCATTGGAAAAACGCCCCGCAGCTGCCAAGACAATGTATCAGGCGGTTTTACCGCTGGCACTAATCGTCTGGCTTTTGCCGCTGATTGCGGTCGCGATCTTTTCGATCAAGCCCGGTGCCGACTTTACCAATGCGAACTATTGGGGCGTGCCATCATCGTTTGATTTCGTGGAAAACTACGGACAGGTGTTCTTCAACTCTGACATGCCACGCTATCTGCTCAACTCCTTTACCATCACCATACCCACCGTGATCGGTGCTGTGGCTCTGTCGGCGATGGCAGGCTTTGCGCTGGGCATCTACCGGTTCAAAGCCAACATCTGGATTTTCTTTATGTTCGTGGCGGGCAACTTTGTGCCTTTTCAGATCCTTATGGTGCCTGTGCGCGACCTGACACTGGGCATGGGGCTTTATAACACCAAGACCGGTCTGGTGCTTTTTCACATTGCGTTCCAGACCGGGTTTTGCACGCTGTTCATGCGCAACTTCATCCGTGCCCTGCCCTTTGAGCTGATCGAAGCCGCACGCGTCGAAGGCATATCCGAAATACAGATATTCTGGCACGTTGTCTTGCCCTTGATGAAACCCGCGCTGGCCGCCCTTTCGGTGCTGATCTTCACCTTCATCTGGAATGACTATTTCTGGGCTGTGGTGCTGACCCAAGGACCGGAAAGCCAGCCGGTGACCGCAGGCATCACCGCCTTTAACTCGGAATTCCGCGCGATGTATCATCTGATGAGCGCGGGCAGCATCGTGGCGGCCCTGCCTCCTGTGGCGATGTTTTTTCTAATGCAAAAGCACTTTATTGCGGGCCTCACACTGGGGGCGGTGAAGTGATCAGAACCTGGCGACTGGATGATGCGCGGCAAACGCTGGCGCTGGGATCGCGCGAGGGGCGCTGTCCCGAGGTGATCTATTGGGGTGCCCCCCTGCCCGAAAGGGAAGACCTCCCGGCGCTGGCGGGAGCCACACAACTGGATGTGACCGGTGGCATGCTGGATGAAAATCCGGACCTGTCGATTTGTCCCGAAGCCGCACGCAGTTTTCCAGGCCAGCCCGGTCTTATCGTGCGTGACGCAGATGGCACACCGCTTTTGCCGCAGTTCTCGCTTGCCGATGACAGCCAGACCGACACGGGCCTAAAGATTGTCTGCGCCGATCTGGTCAACCGGTTGACCTATACCGCCGAATTCACACTTGATCCCGCCACCCACGTCATCGCAATGACGGCCGAGCTGACATCAGACCGTCCGCTGCATCTGCACTGGCTTGCCGCGCCCACGCTGCCCGGCCCACAGCAAGCGGATGAAATGATTGACGTTGCGGGCCGCTGGTGTGGTGAGTTCCAGTTGAACCGCACCGCATGGTCTCCCGGCATCCGCTACCGCGAGAACCGCACGGGGCGCACAGGTCACGAGCATTTTCCGGGTCTGATTGTCCCCTGCCGCGGAGCGACCAATGCCAGCGGCGAGGCTTATGCCTTTCACTACGGATGGTCCGGCGGCCACCGGATGATCGCCGAAGAGCTGCCAGATGGCCGCCGCCAGATTCAGTTCGGCCATGCCGCCCGTATGGAAACGGCAGCGGCGACCACATTCAAGACAGCGCCGCTTTACGCGGTCTATTCTTCTGACGGGCTGAATGGCTGCGCGGTCAGCTTTCAACGTCATCTGCGCGACCGGATCGTGACATGGGCGAAACCCGATGCCCCCCGTCCGGTGCACTATAATTGTTGGGAAGCGGTCTATTTCGATCATAACATTCCAAAGCTGAAAGAGATCGCCACACGGGCGGCGTCCCTCGGGGCGGAACGCTTTGTGCTGGATGACGGTTGGTTCGGCCAGCGGGACGACGATACCTCGTCGTTGTCGGACTGGGAGGTTGATCCGCGCAAATACCCTGACGGGTTGGGCCCGCTGATCGACCATGTACACGAAGCAGGCATGTCTTTTGGCATCTGGTTCGAGCCTGAGATGATCAACCCTGACAGCAATCTGCACCGCGCGCATCCCGACTGGGCGCTGGGCGCCGAAGACCAGATTCTGGGCCGTCAACAGAAAGCGCTCAATATGGCGCTGCCGCAGGTACGCGACTTTATCTATGAACGGATCGCGGCCCTGCTTACGGCGCATCCCGTCGATTACATCAAATGGGACCATAACCGCGTGCTGCCAATGCCGGATGCGGCCCAGACGCGCGGTTCCTACGCATTGCTGGACCGCCTGCGGGCGGATTTTCCGCATGTGGAGATTGAAAGCTGTGCTTCCGGTGGCGGGCGTATAGATTTTGGTATCCTGAGCCGTACACAACGGGTTTGGCTGTCAGACAGCAATGACGCGCTGGAGCGGCTGAAAATGCAGCACAACGCGGCGCTGTTTCTGCCCGCCGCTGTAACCGGCTCTCATGTCGGGCCGCGCCGGTGCCACACGTCGGGGCGCACGCTCGATATCGAGTTCCGCGCATGGGTGGCTGCACAGCGGCACATGGGTTTCGAGATGGACCCGCGCGAGCTGGATAGCCGCGAAGAAGCCGTACTGCGCGAGGTAACCCAGTGGTGGAAGGCCAACCGTCACTGGATGTATGTCGCAGATATTCTGCGGCTCGATTCCGCGGATGAAGCGGTCGTGGCTGAATTGCAGCTTGCCGAAGACGGGGCACAGTTTGTGCTTTTTGCAGGCAAGGCTGCCACCTCGACACAAATCGTACCGCGTCCCTTGCGCCTGACCCGACTGGACCCTTCCGCCCTCTATGAGGTATCGCTGCGCAATCGGGCGTCGGCATCGCATCTGTCACGTGGACAACAGGCTCTCAAGAACGGGCCAGTGACGCTGAGCGGGGCCGCCCTGATGCACAGTGGCCTGACCCTGCCTTGGAGCTTTCCCGAGAGTATGTGGGTTTTGGAAGGACGGCGGCTATGACCGGAGATGAACTGCAATCGTACTGCACCGCGCTATACCTGACGTCTACCTGCCCCTATCGACTGCCCCGCCTGCAAAGGAGAACAACGTGACCCAGAGTGCAACGTTTCACGATCTAAAAGGCAAATCCGTCTACATCACCGGAGGCGGCTCCGGCATCGGGGCATCGCTGACGGATGGATTTCTGGCACAAGGTGCAAAGGTCGCCTTTATCGGGCGGTCGGACGCGACCGACTTTGTGCAGGAGATGGAGGCGAAACACGGCCGCCCGCCCTTGTTCATTCAAGGGGATATCACCGACACGGCAGCGTTGCAGGACAGCATCGACAAGGCGGCGCAAATCAATGGGCCCGTTGAGGTGCTGGTCAACAATGCCGCCAATGACGCCCGCCACACCACGGCCGATCTGTCGCCCTCCGAATGGGACCGGCTGCTCGACATCAACCTCAAGGCATATTTCTTTGCTGCACAGGCTGCCCTGCCGGGGATGCAATCCACGGGCGCAGGATCGGTCATCAACTTCAGCTCTATCAGCTATATGATGGGCAACGCAGGCTATCCGGCGTATGTCGCGGCCAACGGCGGCATCACCGCGATGACGCGCGCGCTGGCCCGTGAATTCGGGCCGGACGGTATCCGCGTCAATGCCTTGGCACCGGGCTGGGTGCTGACGGACAAACAGATGGACAAGTGGGCAACGCCAGAAGCGCTGGCAGGCCATCTGGAACGGCAATGCCTGAAGACGCATCTCGCTCCGCAGGATGTGGTCGACGCGGTACTCTTCCTCGCATCGAATACCAGCCGGATGATGACCGGACAGTGCATGGTCGTCGATGGCGGCGTGGTAACGACGGGGTAGACATGGCTGAAAGGATCACACCTGACTGGATCGGACTGGACTGGGGCACAAGCAACCTGCGCGGCTGGGCGTTGCAGGGCGGACAGGTGCGCGACACAGTTCAGTCGTGTGCTGGCATGGGCGGCTTATCGCGCGACGGGTTCGAACCTGCGCTTGCCGATATGGTCGCACATTGGGATGTGACACCACAGACCCCGATCCTTGCTTGCGGCATGGTCGGATCACGACAAGGCTGGGCCGAAGCGCCCTACCGCGCAGTGCCCTGCACACCACTGGAAGGCACAGGTGCGGTTGCACCGACCTCGGATCGCTTCAACCTGCGTATCTTGCCGGGTCTGCGGCAGACCACCCCTTCGGATGTTATGCGCGGCGAGGAAACGCAGATCGCGGGCTTTCTGGCACTCAACACCGATTGGGACGGGGTGATCTGCTTACCGGGCACCCATACCAAATGGGTCCAGATCAGCGCGGGTGAGGTAATCAGTTTCCAGACCTACATGACCGGCGAGATGTTTGCGCTATTGTCTTCCCAATCGGTGCTGCGTCATTCGGTAAGCGGCGACGGCTGGGATGACGCCACATTTGATTTTGCGGTCGAGGAAGCACTTGGAAAACCAGAAAAACTGGCTGCGCGTCTGTTTGCGATCAGGGCGGACGATTTGCTGGATGGCACCTCGCCTGCGGTCGGGCGCGCACGACTTTCAGGTCTGCTGATCGGGGCCGAACTGGCGGCAAGCAAACCCTACTGGCTGGGCACCAATATCGCGATCATCGGTGCCGATGCCGCCGCAAAACCCTATGCCCGCGCCCTTCAGACCCAAGGTGCACCCGCGACTGTTACGGATGCGGAGCGGATGACACTGGCGGGCCTGACAGCCGCCTACCGACAGATACAGGACACTCTATGACGCTTCCCCTTATCGCTATCTTACGCGGCATCACCCCGGCCGAAGCGCCCAGCATCGGGACTGCCCTTCTGGATGCGGGCATTACCACCATCGAGGTGCCGCTAAACTCCCCGCAACCGTTTGACAGCATCGCTGCGCTGGTGCGCCACCTGCCCGATGATGTGACTGTGGGTGCTGGGACCGTCCTGACGATTGATGACGTTAACCGCGTCGCGGATGCTGGCGGACAGATCATCGTTTCACCGAACTGCAACACCGATGTCATCGAAGGCACCAAAGCGCGTGGCATGCAAAGCTGGCCGGGCGTCTTCACCCCAACCGAAGCGTTCGCCGCACTGGAGGCGGGCGCAGACGGGTTGAAATTGTTCCCCGGCGCGATGGCTGGGACGCAGGGACTGGCCGCAATGCGGGCCGTCTTGCCGGACGGCACTTTGGTTTATGCGGTGGGTGGTGCTGGACCGGACAATTTCCGCGAATGGATCAAAGCCTCTGCTGACGGCTTCGGGCTCGGCTCTGCGCTGTACGCGCCGGGCATGACCGCGCAAGACGTTGCACACCGCGCCGCAGATATTGTAGCCGCCTACAAAGCCGCCGCTCAATGACGCCTTTTGATGCGACGGTTTGTGCGTTGGGCGAAGGTCCTCTTTGGCATCCTGAACGTGGGATGCTTTTCTGGTTCGATATCCTTGGCAAGCGTCTGTATGCGCAAAGCCCTGAAAAAGAAGGCCAAACGCGTCTCGAGTGGCGTTTCGACACACATTTTTCGGCGGCGGGCTGGGTTGACCGCGACACGCTGCTGCTCGCTTCTGAGGCTGCACTCTGGCGCTTCAATATCGACAGCGGCGCAAAGGTCGCCGTCTGCGCGCTGGATGCCGACAATCCGGTGACACGGTCCAATGACGGAAGGGCTGATCCTTGGGGCGGCTTCTGGATCGGTTCCATGGGCAAGGAAACAGAGCCCGAGGCCGGTGCCATTTACCGGTACTATCGGGGCGAGCTGCGCCAGCTGAAGGACAAGATCACAGTAAGCAATGCGATCTCATTCGCACCGGACAAAAGCTGCGGATACTATACCGATACAGTCACCGGACAAATCATGCGACAGCCCCTGTCAGCCGCCGATGGGTGGCCCGACGGAGACCCTACAGTGTTTGCTGATCTGAAAGGCCAGCGCCTGAACCCTGATGGCGCTGTGACAGACGCGGAGGGAAACCTGTGGGTCGCCATGTGGGGCGCAGCTTGCGTGGTGTGCTTTGCCCCCGACGGCACGGAGATCTGCCGCATTGACGTTCCTGCCCGCCAGCCAACCTGCCCTGCGTTCGGCGGACCACTGCTGCGTGATCTTTATCTGACATCTGCCACCACCGGCCTGAACGACAGTGACATGCAAAAACGACCTTTGAACGGACAAACCTTCGTGCTGCATGATGTAGCGCAAGGTGTGGCAGAGCCACGGGTGCTCCTATGAAACGATCGCTGGGCGTTTGCTACTACCCCGAACACTGGCCACAAGAGATGTGGGCGCTGGACGCGCAGCGGATGGCAGATGTGGGGATTACCTGGGTCCGCATCGGCGAATTCGCATGGTCCCGTTTGGAACCGCAACAGGGCGTGTATGACTTTGACTGGCTTGATGCTGCGATTGCAGTTCTCGCCGATGCCGGTCTAAAGGTAGTTCTTGGTACGCCGTCGGCCACCCCGCCGCGCTGGATGCTGGAACGATTTCCCGACATGCTCGCCGTAGATGCTGGCGGTCAGCCCCGCAAGTTTGGCTCGCGCCGGCACTACTGTCATAGCCACGCCGGTTACCGCAAAGCGGCGGCAGATATGGCGGCAATGATGGGCAAACGATATGGCCGCGACCCCCGTGTTACCGCATGGCAGATAGACAACGAATATGGCTGCCACGAAACGGTGCTGAGCTATTCGGATGCCGCGCGCCACGCCTTTCGTGACTGGCTGGCACAGCGTTATCAGAGCGTAGATGCGCTTAACCGTGCGTGGGGCAACGTGTTCTGGTCAATGGAATATGCTGATTTTGACGAGGTTGACCTGCCCAACCTTACAGTAACCCAGCCTAATCCGGCCCATGAGCTGGCCTTTCGCCGTTTCGCCTCCGATCAGGTGGCGTCATGGAACGCCGCACAGGTGACAGCACTACGGCCTCTGACCGACGCGCCGCTTATTCACAATTACATGGGCCGCGTGCTGGAGTTTGACCATTTCGCCGTCGCCCGGGATCTCGATATCGCATCATGGGACAGCTACCCGATCGGCTTTTTGTCAGACCGCCTTGAAGGCGATGCGGCGCACAAGGCCCGCTATCTGCAACAGGGTGATCCCGACATGCAGGCGTTTCACCATGACCTCTACCGTGCCATGAACAACGGGCGCTGGTGGGTGATGGAGCAGCAACCCGGGCCGGTAAACTGGGCACCCTACAACCCTGCCCCTTTGCCCGGGATGGTACGGCTGTGGTCGTGGGAAGCCTTTGCCCACGGGGCAGAGGTCGTCAGCTATTTCCGCTGGCGTCAGGCTCCTTTCGCGCAAGAGCAGATGCACGCGGGTCTGCTGCGTCCGGATGACGTGGCCGCGCAGGGTTTGTCGGAGGCAGCACAGGTCGCTCTAGAGCTGGAGCAGATGCCGGATGTAGCGCAGAAAGTAGCACCGGTGGCCCTGATTTTTGACTATGCGTCTGACTGGGCGTGGCAGACCCTGCCACAAGGCGCGGATTTCGACTATTTCCGTCTTGTCTTCGATTGCTATCGAGCGTTGCGCCGTCAGGGGTTGTCGGTGGACATTTTGTCGCCCGATACTGATGCGGAAGCTTTGTCTGGCTATAACGCCCTTTTTGCACCCGGCCTCGCGCATATCCCACAAACGTTGATGGATGCCTTGAGCAAGGCAAACGTTCCCTGCCTGATAGGCCCGCGCAGCAATCTGATGACGGAGGAGTTGTCGACAGCACTACCACTCGGCCCCGGCATCCCAGATCTGGATACCTCTGTCGTAAAGGTGGAAAGCCTGCCGCCAAACATCACCCGTCAGATCGAGGGCGGCGGTGCGATTGTCCATTGGGTAGAAACGCTGGAGGGCGCGGCACAGGCTTTGATGCATGGGAAAGATGGCGCTGCGGTCCTGACTGCCGCCGGTCCGCTTCACTATCTTGGAGGATGGCCGGACACAGTTTTGTGGGACCGTTTGGTGTCCCTCATCTGCACAAACCTGACACTGACCGCCCTGCCGGATGGCCTGCGCCTGCGAGATACCGCGACGCACCGGTTTGCTTTCAACTACGCACCTGAAACGACACTATGGGAAGGCCGCGAGATTGAAGCCGCAGGTGTCGCGTGGTGGCCCCTGCCCTCTGACAAAGCATAGGGCGTCTGGCCTACGGTGAGATCATTGTGACGCCCGGCAGTCGCTGCACGGCGAGCATGTCCTCATCGTAAAGATCGGTCAGCTCGTCCACCAAAGCCTCGGTCCAGCCGGGCATGTCGAGCTCTTCCTCTATCGCTTCATCAATCGCGAATTTCTCAAGAAACGCGCCGATCACCCTGCGCTTTTGCATCTCGGTCATCTCGGGATTGCTGTGCATGTAGGCACGCAACCGCTCCATCCCTTCCTTGCTCATGATCGACATAAGAAGGTCAAAGCCACCAGCGATCTTGTCATGGTGTTCAATACCGGCCATGTCGCGTATGATCTGTGACCAGATCAAAGGCGTGTCTTCATTGCACCAGACAGTGATCGGAACGGACGGCGCTGCGGCACGTATCTGTGATATTGTATCGGACCACTGGATGTCCTGCGGCCGCCGCCCTGCCCAGAATGCATCCGGTGCCTGATCGATGGACTTATCGTAGAGGACGGGAATCAGTGTCGCCGGATTGCGCAGCCCTAGAAAGATCTCGATCTCGTCATCCGGAAAAAGCGATACCATATTCGCCATGCGGTCAGGAGCGGCTGGGTATAGTACGCCGCGCTGGATCGCTGTGCCGGCTGTGCGGAAAAAATTGGCATCGGACAGGATCAACCTGTCTGCAGGCGTGCCATCCAGCATAACATCCAGCAACACCGCGCGCGCATCAGGGGATGCGGGGCTGCGTGACATTGCATTCAAGGTGTCGCGCATAATACCGCGATAGCTGTTGGGCCCAGGAACAACCACGCCACGCTGGCTGAAGGTTTCCTTGTTGCGCAGGACCGATTTAATGAGCCGTTCCTGTTCGGTGTAATGGGCTCCGGTGTGCAAAATCAACTGCATAGGACACTACTCTGCGCTTGTTCGGATCAGGCGGTGGATACAGCCTCTGGAGCTGGGTGTAAAACATCAAAATGAGGCCGGAGCGTGTCGTTTTGGGAAACTGAAAAAAATCATGCAAATCTGTGTTCAAGAGTGCTTGCATCCTGAATCATCATCTACTAAAGAACGCCAACGTCGCGACAGACAAGCGCTGCTGGCGACAAGGTTCTCACTTACGCGAGTACCTGCCCCTATAGCTCAGCTGGTAGAGCAATTGATTTGTAATCAATAGGTCCGCGGTTCGAGTCCGTGTGGGGGCACCATTAAATTTATACCTCAAGTCAGTTACTTATCTCATGTACGATTGTAGTTGAGTTGTTTCTTTGTCCTCTTAATCTTACACTGGGGGGACACATGGGGGACAAACTCGCAAGATCTAGCACCTCTGCAATGATTGGCCCTCCCCGCCTGACGTTTGACGAAGGCAGATAAATCGCTTTGTTCAGGGTCATTAGAAACTACTTTTATGCTGCACATCACTGAGAAGCTAAAAGCTGATACTTGTACTGGATTGAGATGCAATTCATGACTCCTCCTGCGCCCAAGACCACGGGCAGCACTTTTGTCCATCGGTATACGATGCCATGGTTGACGATCTAATGGGGCAGTCTCATGAACGCCGTTGAAATTGAACAAGCCATCTCGGATCTTGCTGATCAGTCATACGACGGATCAGAGTTTCCCTATGTCTTCCTTGAATGCTTCGACAATTCTGCTGCAAGGTCCAAAAGCTACGAAAGGGCACGTCCAACAAATCTGATATTGATGGAGTCTTGCAATCGGGTTCGATCCACATCAAGACCTGCGAGACGGGCCAAGTCCCCGAAACCCTGACTACTCTAAAGGACAGCAAAGCCACCCAAACCAAACGTAACAAGGTCCGTTTTGTACTGGCCACTGATGGCGAACAGATCGAAGCAGAAGACCTGCAATCGGGTGATGTGATCGCCTGTAGCTACACCGACTTACCCAACCGCTTCGTGTTCTTCTGGCCACTGGCGGGCCTGTCCAAAACCAAGCAACTGTCCGAATCCGAGTTCGATGTGCGGGCCACCCTGCGGCTGAACAAACTCTACGTCACTCTGCGGTCGGACAACCCAGAATGGGGCACCGCCGAACGCCGCCACGACATGAACCACTTCATGGCACGGCTGATCTTTTTGTTCTTCGCCGAGGACACGGACATCTTGGTGGGCGAGAACCTGTTCACCAGCACCGTCAACACCTTCGCCAAGCGCGACGGGTCCAACACCCACGAGGTCATCGGCGAACTCTTCCGTGCCATGGACACGCCCATCAAGGACCGTGCCACCGCGAACCTGCCCAACTGGGCCAACCAGTTCCCATATGTGAACGGGGGGCTGTTTTCAGGCTCCAAGGAAGTCCCCCACTTCTCGCTTATCGCGCAACGCTATCTGATCCAGATTGGCGGGCTGCCGTGGGACCAGATCAATCCCGACATCTTCGGCTCCATGATCCAAGCCGTCGCGGATGAGGAGGAACGCTCCAAGCTGGGGATGCACTACACCTCGGTGCCCAATATCCTGAAGGTGCTGAACCCGCTGTTCCTCGATGATCTGCGTGACCACCTGGACCGCGCGGGCGACAGCCCGCAAAAGCTGCTGAACATGCGCAGACGCATGTCCAACATCCGCGTCTTCGACCCCGCCTGCGGGTCGGGCAACTTTCTGGTCATCGCCTACAAACAGATGCGCGAGATCGAGTTCGAGATCAACAAACGGCGGGGCGAGGACGACCGCGCCTCCGACATCTCGATCCAGAACTTTCGCGGGGTTGAACTGCGGGACTTCTCCGCCGAGATCGCCCGTCTGGCCCTGATCATCGCGGAGTATCAATGCGATGTGCTCTACCGTGGGCCCAAGGTCGCACGGGACACCTTCCTGCCGCTGGATGCGCAGAACTGGATCACCCAAGGCAACGCCCTGCGGCTGGACTGGCTGGACGTGTGCCCGCCCACAGGTAAGGGGGTGAAGCTGACCTCCGACGATCTGTTCGACACCCCGCTAGAGCAAGCCGCGATTGATTTCGAGAATGAGGGGGGCGAGACCTATATCTGCGGAAACCCGCCTTATCTGGGATCGACCTGGCAATCTGGTGAACAGAAAGAGGACATGGGCCGCATCTTTGATGGCCGTGTCAAAAGCTGGAAATCACTGGACTATGTGGCGGGCTGGTTCATGAAGGCGGCGGACTATGCGCTGCACACGCCGACAGTCAGCGCTTTTGTTACGACCAACTCAATTTGTCAGGGACAGCAAGTCCCTATCCTTTGGCCTGCTCTGTTCAGGGACGGGCATGAGATCACCTTTGCTCATACGTCATTCAAATGGGCCAATCTGGCCAGCCACAACGCGGGTGTGACAGTGGCCATTGTGGCGATTACGAATGTGGCGGGACGTGAGAAACAGTTGTTCTCGGTCGATGAGGACGGTGAAACTCTGGTCAAAGAGGTTGCGAACCTGAATGCCTATTTGGTTGGCGGTAAATCCGTTTCGATCCAGAAAGCTATGCGTCCGCTGAGCGGCAAAGCAGAAATGCTGCGGGGCAACATGCCTTATGATGGCGGCAATTTGTTGTTGAACCAAACTGAGGTCGATGAGCTTGGTCTAACCGCTGCACAACAAAAGACGTTCATTCGTCGCATTTATGGGTCCGCTGAGTTCATTCGCGGCATAGTGCGATACGTCCTGTGGATTGAAGACAAGAACCTTGACGATGCTAAACGCATTCCAACCATCGCTGCGCGTATTGAGGGTGTTGAAAAGATGCGTCTTGGTAGCAAAGACAAAAGTGCCAATGAGATGGCGAAGAGAAGCCATCAAATGCGTGAGATGAACATTGGAGAGCAACAAACGATTGCGATGCCATGTGTGTCATCAGAGAGCCGCGATTATCTCCCTGTCGGCCTTTTGGATGATAAATCGACGGTCACTAACCTTGCCTTCGCCCTCTACGACGCCCCGCTCTGGAACATGGCCCTCATCGCTTCCCGTATCCATCTGGTTTGGATCGCCACAGTCTGCGGCAAGCTGAAGACCGACTATCGCTACTCTAACACCCTCGGCTGGAATACCTTCCCCGTCCCCAAACTCACCGAAAAGAACAAGGCCGACCTGACGGCTTGCGCCGAGGATATCCTGCTGGCCCGCGAGGCGCATTTCCCCGCCACCATCGCCGACCTCTACAAACCAGACGCCATGCCCGAAAACCTCCGCGCCGCCCACGACCGCAACGACGACACTATCGAACGCATCTATATGGGCAGACGTTTCAAAAACGACACCGAACGCCTCCAAAAACTGTTCGAAATGTATACGAAGATGACTACAAAGGTGCCTGTTGAATGAAGGCAGCTTTCGACCTGATCCTTGATGATGGCAGCGGCGTTCTGCCCTTTGAATGGGACACAAACAAAGATTTAGAGAACCAAAAGAAGCACGGCATTTCATTTGAAGACGCCGCCGAGATTTTCCAGAACGAAACACTTACAGCCGAGGATGAAAGCTCGGTCGGGGAGCTTCGTGAAGTTAGTATCGGGCGATTGGGTCCTGACGGAAACGCCCCGTTGATCTTATGTGTGGTACATACTGACCGAGGCGGAGCATATCGTTTGATCAGTGCCCGAAAAGCAACCTCGCATGAAAGGAGTAACTTTGATGTCTATTTCAAAAAAACGTATCATTGAGATCGAAGCGATCCGTGATCAAGACATTGACCTCTCTGATATGCCTGAGCGGGACGAATCCTTTTTCATGAAGGCCAAGAAGAAGCGGTTGCAGCCAAAGGGTTCACCGAAAGGTTTTGCCGAGCCACGGGGGAAATTCCACATCCCAGCCGTGACGATGGCCTATAAGCAAACTGGTCGTTCTACCACATCCAACGAGCTTGGGATGCGGGCCATGCAGGAGCGGGCGTATGAGCGGCGTGGGGAACAGTATCTGCTGATCAAGTCGCCCCCTGCATCTGGTAAGTCTCGGGCGTTGATGTTCATTGCATTGGACAAGCTGGAAAACCAAGGGCTGAGGCAGGTCATCGTTGTGGTGCCAGAGAAGTCCATCGGGTCCAGCTTTAACAATGAGCCGCTGTCAGATTTTGGGTTCGACTTTGATTGGACCGTCCAGCCTCAGTGGAACCTGTGCGATGTTCCCGGTGGTGACGATGGCAAGGTTGGTGCCGTTGGCCGTTTTCTCGAAAGCGATGATCGCATTCTGATCTGCACCCACGCTACGTTCCGCTTTGCCGTGGACCGCTTCGGGATCGACGTGTTCGATGATCGCCTGATCGCTGTGGATGAATTCCATCATGTCAGTGCCACCCCCGATAACAAGCTGGGTGCCCATTTGAGTCAGTTGATTGCCCGTGACAGGGTGCATGTCGTTGCGATGACCGGCAGCTACTTCCGTGGGGATGCTGAAGCTGTACTGTCGCCTGAGGACGAGTCCAAGTTCGATACAGTGACATATACCTATTACGAGCAATTGAACGGGTATGAGCATCTAAAGACGCTAGATATTGGTTACTTCTTTTACACAGGGTCTTACGCCGACGACATCCTTGCAGTCCTGAAACCGTCTGAGAAAACCATCCTGCACATCCCCAACGTCAACGCCCGGGAAAGCACGGGCGACAAACACAAAGAGGTCGATCACATCATTGATGCTCTTGCTGGTGGAGACGATCTGGACATCGAAGTGGACCCAGACACCGGATTCTACCTAGTTAAGACCGTCGATAACGGCGTTTTAAAGATCGCGGATTTGGTTGACGATGATCCTATCAAACGGGAGCGGGTGTCCCGAGCGTTAAAAGACCCCAAACAGAAGAACAATCGTGATCACGTAGATATCATTATCGCACTCGGCATGGCCAAAGAGGGTTTTGACTGGATTTGGTGTGAACACGCTCTGACTGTGGGTTACCGAGCCAGCTTGACCGAGATTGTCCAGATCATTGGGCGAGCGACGCGTGATGCTAAGGGCAAGACCCATTCGCGGTTCACCAACCTAATCGCAGAGCCCGATGCATCCGAAGGTGCAGTTACAGAAGCGATCAACGATACCTTAAAAGCCATTGCTGCCAGCCTGTTGATGGAACAGGTGCTTGCCCCACGGTTCAACTTCACGCCCAAAACTACAGCGTCAAAAGCCGAGCCCGGTTTCGAGTATGGTGAAGGTGGGTATGATTCCGAAAAGACCAATGTCGGCTTTAATGAGGACAGCGGCCAATTCCAGATCGAGATCAAAGGTCTTGTCGAGCCTAAGACCAAAGAGGCCGAACGCGTCTGTCAGGAAGACTTGAATGAGGTCATCACAGCATTTGTGCAGGACAAACCAGTTGTTGAACGTGGGTTGTTCGATGAGGAACTTGTGCCCGAAGAACTGACTGTTGTTCGGATGGGTAAGATTATCAAAGACCGCTATCCCGAGCTAGAAGAGGGCGATGTGGAGGCTGTGCGTCAACGGGCTGTAGCTGCGATGAACCTAACCCAACAGGCGAAGAAAGCCGTCCTGGACCAGGATGAGAGGGAGCCATCGGCGAATACGGCACTGATCGATGGTGTACGCAAATTTGCCATGGATGTGAGGGATTTGGATATCGATCTTATCGACTCGATCAATCCATTTGGCGAAGCATACAACATCCTCGCCAAATCAATGAACGAAGAAAGCCTCCGTCAGGTTGCTTCAGTGATCTCGGCTAAACGCAGCCCGATCACCCCAGAAGACGCTTTGACATGGGCCAGACGTGCTAGTCGCTTCAAGAAAGAGAACGGACGCTCTCCGACAATGACAGCAGCCGACCCATATGAACAACTTATGGCCGAAGGGGCGACAGCGTTCATGCGTTTCCGCAAAGAGGGCCGCTATGACAGATGATCTCGATGCCCTTGCAGATGATTTGGCTGAATTTGCGACAGAGGATAAACCTGTCGCTCGTTCCGCCGTTGATGAACGTGTGATTGCAGGATTTGAAGATATCCAACGGTTCAATGAACAAGCAGGCCACCCGCCACGCCACGGTGATGACGTGGATATCTTCGAGAGGCTCTATGCTGTCCGTCTGGAGCGTTTGGCTGGCAATCCTACATATGTGGCCCTGTTACGGCCTAACGACCACCAGGGCCTCTTAAATGAAGCCTCCAGAGCCAGTGACGTTGATGGTGCCATTGATCTGGATGCACTGGCCTCGGATTTGGAAGACCTAGACGAAGTTGCATCCGACATCACCGAACTCAAACACGTACGTCCAGTGGCGGAGAAGCGGGCTGCGGAAGAGATAGCAAACCGTGAAACATGTGCGGATTTCGACAAGTTCAAACCGTTGTTCGAAAAGGTTCAAAGCGAACTTGATGCAGGTCTGCGTACAACACGCCCGCCCGAAACCAGCGCAGAGATTGATGCTGGTCGTTTCTATATCCTGTCGGGCCAGAAAGCCTATGTGGCTGAGGTAGGTGAAACGTTCAAACAGGACTATGGTGATTGGGACGCGCGACTCCGTGTCGTTTTCGACAATGGCACCGAAAGCAATCTCTTGACGCGCTCCTTGCACCGGGCGATGAACAAAGACAAATCCAGCAGGACAATCAGTGATCCGACCGCTGGTCCGCTATTCACGGATGTTTTCGCCGATGGTGATGAAGCAAGCGGCATTATCTACGTTCTGCGCAGCAAATCGAAATTGCCAGTTGTGACTGCCAATCATGACTTATTGCACAAGATCGGTGTGACAGGTGGGAGCGTAGAACGCCGTATCGCCAACGCCAAACTGGACCCCACCTTCCTGATGGCCGATGTAGAGATCGTCACAACCTATGAGCTTTACAACATCAATCGAGTGAAGCTGGAAAACATGTTGCATCGAATCTTCGAAGCAGCACGGATGGACATCGAAATCAAAGACCGCTTTGGCCATCCTATCTCGCCAAGAGAGTGGTTCTTGGTGCCGTTGTTTGCCATCGACGAAGCTGTAGAGCGAATCAGGAACGGGTCCATCAAAGGTATGTCGTATGATCCGAAAAGTGCATCTTTGACGCTAAGCTTTGGAGATGGCAAAGGGCGAGATTTGTGAAATGAGTTCGGGTTGCTTTCAAACATCGGATGCCTTTTGAATTTGGTTTTGGGAATTTCAACTCTCAAAAGGTCAAATAAATGCGATCATCAGTGTAGATCCTGGGGTAATCCCCCATTTTTCATGGGGTGAGCCTCCCCCTTTGAAGTGGTCCGCCCCTATAGTTAGGAAAGTGGAGTAGTCGGAGAAAAGGATCACAAATTGATGGATGACACTACTGAAAAAACTCTTGCTGAAGAAGCCGCCCAGAACCTAGGTATGGAGATCGACGACGTTCAATCGGTAATGAATGTGAACCGCGCCGGGTTTGCCGGAGGCTGATTTCGGTTAGTTACGCGGCCACGGGTTCAGTTTCCAGAGCTGCGTAGAAGTTTGCTTCGGCTTCTGCGGGCGGGATGTTTCCGATAGGCTCGAGCAGGCGGCGGTTGTTGAACCAGTCTGCCCATTCGAGTGTCGCGTATTCGACGGCCTCGAAACTGCGCCACGGGCCGCGACGGTGGATGACCTCAGCTTTGAACAGGCCGTTGATCGTTTCGGCGAGGGCGTTGTCATAGCTGTCACCGACGCTGCCCACAGAAGGTTCGATACCCGCCTCCGCCAATCTTTCGGTGTATTTTATGGACAGGTATTGGCTGCCTCGGTCGCTGTGATGTACCAGCCCCATGCCTTTGACCGGGCGACGTTCGTGGACCGCCTGTTCCAATGCATCAAGGACGAAACCGGCGTGAGGGGAAGTGCTGACGCGCCAGCCAACGATCCTCCGAGCATAGGCATCGATCACGAAAGCGACATATGCGAACCCCTTCCAGGTTGCGACGTAGGTGAAATCACTGACCCACAGCATGTTCGGTGCGGGCACCCGGAACTGGCGGTTCACTTTGTCCAACGGACAGGGCTGCTTCTTGTCGGGGATCGTCGTTCTGTGTGGCTTGCCTCGAATGATGCCTTGTATATCCATGTCCTTCATCA